>CAXFCV010000207.1:0-4302 GCA_964000975.1 uncultured Rhodospirillaceae bacterium
CCGGCGAGGGTGAATATCGGGCCAACCCGTGGGATCAGGATCATCATGGCGATACCGGCAATGATGATCAGCGCCAATTCAGCCGAGTTCATGATGTTCGGGTAACGCAAGAAGAATGATTTGAAGGGCGTTTCCGCAATTTGCGCTTTTTCCGCAGCCTTCATTTCTTTTGCGATTGGTGCAGCAATCGTCTGATATTCTTTCTGACGATTTTGAAGCTCCGCTTGTGCCGCGCGAAAACTCTGTACGAGTTGCGGGGGTATGGGCTGTTTCTGTTTTTGCAGGGCCTGGACCTGTCTTGCGAGCGGTGCGTAAGCAGCGGCGGCATCTTTGTAAGCGTCTTCGGCATCTCCTGCCTTTTCTTTCACATCGGGGGGCAGGTTTTCGATGACCGCCTTCTTTGCCTCGGAAAGCTTCGCCTGATAAGCCTTCTGCGCCGCGAAGATATTCTCCAATATATTCGCGTGGATTTCGACTCCAGGCAGGCGCCCGTCAATCGGTGTACTCCGGATATCCTTGAGGCCTGCCGCAGAAGTGCCGACGATCAGCAGATGGTTCTTTATTTTCTCCGGATCAACGGTGCCATTGATGATGTCAGACGCGGAGATGTAGAGACGGCCCTCATTCGTTGGCGAGTCAAGCGTATCGGGTTCGCTGAAGTGGACCCAGATCTGACCGCGTTTGTCAGTAGGAATTTCGAATTTCTCACGTCCTTGAAGAACAACCGAAACCATGCCGGCTTCGTTTGACTTTGTGGCGATTGTACGTGCCCTGTTGGCAACACGGAGCATTTCTAGGGTGAGCGCTGGGTATACCTTGTTCTTGACGCGATAGACCAGCGGGACGCGACGGACGACGCCATCATATTCATCTGCGACTGAGAACAAGCCATTGCCGCTTGCGGCCGCTTCCAACTCTGGGACGTTCCCGAGAAGGTTTTTATACGTCCAAAGCCAACCCTTGAGCGGAGGGCCGATATGCGCCTTTACGAGAGTAGGTGTTTTGGCTGATACCTTGCCTTCAGGTAGGTCGCCGGGGATGCCGACCTGTCCCAAGACGACGCGCGAGCGCTTCAGCACTTTCGCCATTTGTGCCTCATTACTCGGCATGCTTTCCAATGACCTGCGCGTGGCCTCGTCGAGACCGGTCAGTGCGGATGCGACCAACGCAGGCGACATGCGGTCCTGCTCGGCAAAGACAACGTCGAAACCGACGACAGCGGCGCCCAGCTTGTGTGTTTGGTCAAGCATTTTAGCGATGGTCGTTCGGGGCCAGGGCCATTGCCCGACTTCCGCGAGGCTCTTTTCGTCGATATCGATAATGCCCACTCTATATTCGCCGGTTGGGCGAGGCGAAAGACGTTGGTAAAGGTCGAACGTCTTAACGCGGAGGATCTCGACCATCGGCGGATCAAAAATCCGGACGCCCAGTCCCATGATCAGGATCGCAACGCATATCAAGGTGGTCAGCGGGAGGTTCTTCAACCAGCCGCCAGAGGGCTTTTCGTCCTCGTCGTCGCCTCCCTTGTTCGAGGCTGGTTTATCGGACGCGGCAGTCTTTCGTTGCCAGGGCAGCAGTGTTTGCATCCGGGCCCAGACGCCTGTGACATCCTCGGTGCGTTGCAGCGTATCGGCGTCAGCCATGTTCACGTCTCTCCCAGGCAGATCGATTTGGTGGCGAATCCGGAGTATTAAACCGAGAGTGAATTGTCCGTCCAAAGCCTATCTGGCGTCAAGGTTTCAGAGCAGATAATTGGTCTGTTTGAAGGTGCTGGTTTCCGCCTGCGGCTGGCGCAAATCCTGATTCGAGTCGCTCTGTCTGATAATCCAGATGGCTTGGGGGTTAGCGGTCTGCCCACGACGTGGCCGATTTCGACGGCCAACCACACAGGCATCACGATGAGGGTTGCGATCCAAAATACATGCATAGAACGACGGTGTAACTGATGGCTTCGCATATTGGATACGGGTTTTGCTTCGCAGAAATTTGTTTCCTTCGTCAATTCGAAGTCATCGGCTTTCAGTCCGCGATCGCGGATTGCGTCGCGAAGGTTCGGCTTCGGCCGGTTCAGGTGCGGGCTTGGCGGGATGGTTTGTGGTGCCGGTGTCCTGTAGCCGAGTGCACTATGCGGTCTGATGGTGTTTTAGTGATTATGCCATCTTTCAATCAGCACCTTCGCCTCCGCCAGATGGTAGAAGGTTTTTCCTAATTCAGCAGCTCGTCCCGGAGCTTGCCGCTGAAGCTCTGGTTAAAGTGCTAGATTAATCTCGGTTGACCAAACACATGGCATGCACGACGTTCGGTCAAAACAAACCTTGATTGCACGTGACGCACGCATCTTGCGACGACACTCGGGGCTTTCCAATTTCCCTCCGCAGTTTCTTTCAGGATCAGCTTGTCTAAGGCCAAGTCAGACATCGTACAAATGCGCATTTTCCTCTTACAATTCTTCAAGCGAAGCGCCCGATTGAACTTCAGACCGCCATTTCCGTTGACTTGTCGGTCACCTTTGTCCCTAAAGGTATATTATACATATGTTTTTCGCTTTAAAGCGTGTGATGTTCGTCACAGTTTAATGCTATCGCTAAGGATTAAACTCTGTTAGTTTTAGAGCGGAGTTTTATTCGCAGCATTAGATCTGAAAATGGTCAATTTGCGGTTATAAATTGGTGGCTAAAATCGATACTGAGCACGGTCAATCTGAAGAGTTAATTATTGCTTCCGATGGAGGAGACATAGTTTCTCTCCCTTGGGCTGGTGAGGCTCTTACTGCTGACTTTTTGCGGAGTGGTCCTGATCTAGTAATCGTTTCGGAAAGCGGCGAAAAAATTATCGTTGAGGACTATTTTCTCAACTTACAGCTTAAAGACATTTATACCGCAGGCGGAGCTAAGATCTCCGGTAACGTAGTCCATCATCTTTCAGGCAATCCATATCCAGGCGCATATGCTCAAAGTGGCGACAGCACTTCAGGCGCTGGGCAACCGATTGGCGTAATCACGCTTGTAGAGGGGATAGTTCGTATAAAGCGTTCTGATGGTACTGAGGACGCGGTGGAGGCTGGCGCGCCGATTTATGAAGGAGATGTTGTTGAGACGAAGGAAAATGCGGCTGTAGGTATAGAATTTGAAGATAAAACGACACTTTCGTTGGGGCCAGATGCCCGAATGGTGCTGGACGAATTTGTTTATAACCCTGCAGAGAAGGCAGGAAACTTGGGAGTTAGTGTTCTACAGGGAGCATTCTCGTTTGTGAGTGGTGAAGTAGCTAAACTATCACCCGACTCAATGATCGTAACAACTCCGACGGCTACAATTGGTATCCGGGGTACGAAGGTAGCGGGTATTGCTGCGGCCGAGGGCGAACTTAGTACAATATCATTATTGCCAGAAGGCGATGGGACCGTTGGCGCGATTGCAATCTCCAATGACGGCGGGAGTGTGGTTCTGACCCAAGCGGGCGCAACCATTCAACTGACCAGCTTTAATCAATCGCCTCCACCTCCAATCATTCTCAGCCAAGCTGAAATTACGTCAAAATTTGGCAGTGCTCTTAACGCTTTGCCATCCGCAAGTTCGCCGGGGACTGATGATGAGCCCAGTTCTGATCAAGGTAGTGAAGAAGATCAAAGTAATAATGCGGGCGAAGATCAATTAATTGAGCAAGCTGTTCAAGAAGCAAAAAAGGCAACTGAGGAACTAAAGCAACACGCAGAAAAAGCGAGATTAGAGGGACGGCTTGAAGCTCAAAGATTGGGGAAAAAATTAGCAGAAGCTCGAGAGGACTTGAAGCTATTTGCAGAGAAACTCGATCGAGATATTCGCCGATTTGAAAAAAGGGCTGAGGAAGAGGTTTTAAGAGGCGAAGAAGTCCGATTTCTATCCAGAGATTTCGGTGGAGAAGTTGGTAAATTTGCGGCCGCAATACAAAGCGCCAGTGATGCTTCCTCGCTCTCAAGCTCCGCTGAAGTGCTCGCCGCTCAAGCACTTACAATTGCTCAGTTAAACGGTTCCCCGGATGAGCAAATTTCCCGTTTAGAGGCTCTTGGTGCTGCGTCAGCAGTTTCTTCAGCTGCCACTGCGCAAATACAATTTTCGTTAGCACTATCAACAACGGCAGCAAGAGGTGAAACGGTAGATCCACAGTTACTCGCTACATTAAATCTGTCCACCGGAAAAACATTAGACGCGGCAAATTCGTCCGCTAGTGCAATTATAAATTCGATCGGGGCGATCGCGGCAGAAGCTTATGCCAGCGCATATCAAAATGCGAAACACATTCGCGGTTTGAGTGACAGTCAGG
>CAXFCV010000208.1:0-8248 GCA_964000975.1 uncultured Rhodospirillaceae bacterium
ACGCGCCCATACTTGCCTCCCTGATTTCATGGTCGACGCCTAAAACAGAACCGCAATGCCACTGGGTTTTAATACTGAGGCACGGAAGAGTCGATAGACAGCGACCACGCATGGATTCCGCCTTCCAAGTTCACGGCATTTTCAAAGCCGTTGCCATGCAGCCACATCTGAACCTGAGCACTTCTGCCACCAACATGACACATGACCACGAGAGGTTGATCAGTCGGCAGTTTATCGAGATTGTCAGGAATTGTATTCATTGGGATATGAAGCGCGCCGCTTATTGACGCGGCCATGAGTTCCTCCACTTCCCGGATGTCAAGCAATGTATGAGCTTCGCCCGACTTTCGCATATCATCGAGCTGCTGGACGGAAATATTCATTGTCTCACCTGTTCTGACTGTCCTCCTGACCTGATCTCCAATTACCGGGGATCTGGGATTTGAACGCTAAACACTCCACGCGCCCTGATCAACCGCATTTGACTGGATAGCACTGTTCTGTAGAACTCAGCGGACTGGACACAACTGGAATTTTATTATGGCCAAACTGGATGTCGTCGTTCTTGAGCATAACACAGCTTATCAGGGGTACATGCGCCTGGATCAGTATCAACTCAAACACACTGTGTTTGATGGCAGTTGGAGCATTGATTTGTCGCGGGAAGTCTTGGAAAGGGGCCATGCCGTCGCCGTTCTCCCCTATGACCCAGTTGTCGACAAGGTGGTGTTAATCGAACAATTCCGGATAGGTGGTTACACCTCGCCTAAGTCCTCACCATGGCAAATCGAATGCGTTGCCGGCATGATTGAGTCCCAACAGGTACCGGAAGACGCCGCTTATCGGGAAACTCAGGAGGAAACGGGGCTGCGTATTCATGATTTGACACCTGTCCATACTTACCTCACCAGTCCCGGCTGTACGTCGGAGACTGTCCAGCTTTATTGTGGCCGTGTGGACAGCCGAGAAGCAGGCGGTTTGTTTGGTCTGGCCGAAGAGGGCGAGTATATACGTGTTTTCACGTCACCTGTTGAGGAAGCTTTTTCCTGGCTCAACGCTGGACGCATCCAAAACGGAATGACCATCATAGCGCTACAATGGCTTCAGTTGCACCACGTTGAAATTCGCGCCAGGTGGCACTCGACAGACTGAGAAGCAGCGGAGAATAGACCCTACGGGGCCGCGCTTGATCCCTGTTCCTTGCCTAGGTAATCTGACACCAATTGTCCATCCACCTAGAAAGTGACCTATCATGACCGTCCGCCATGGCTTTAGAGACGCCGTCGGAAACACGCCTCTCATCAAATTAATAGAAGCGTCGAAAAACACCGGCTGCAATATTTACGGCAAAGCCGAATTCCTGAACCCCGGTGGATCGGTGAAAGATCGCGCGGCGTTGTACATCGTCAAAGACGCCGAAGAACGGGGCCTGCTCAAGCCAGGTGGGATTATTGTCGAGGGAACTGCTGGAAACACGGGTATCGGTCTCGCCCTAGTGGGATGCGCCAGCAACTACCGAACCATTATTGTCATCCCTGAAACGCAATCTGAAGAAAAGAAAGACATGCTGCGTCTCGCCGGCGCTGACCTTCGAGAAGTGGAAGCAGTGCCATATGCTAATCCCGGTAACTATATACACGTGTCTGAACGCATCGCCACGGAGATGTCAGAAACCCATCCCCAAGGGGCCATTTGGGCCAATCAATTCGACAATGTTGCCAACCGCCGGGCGCACGAAGAAGGAACTGGTCCGGAAATCTTTGATCAACTCAATGGCAAAGTAGACGGTTTTACGTGCGCAGTCGGTACCGGCGGCACCTTGGCAGGCGTCGCAATGGCACTCAAAGAGCGCAATCCCGATATTATGATCAAACTCTCAGATCCCATGGGCTCGGCCCTTTATAACTTTTATGAAAATGGAGAGTTGAAAGCAGAAGGGTCTTCCATCACCGAGGGTATTGGACAGGGGCGCGAGACAGCAAACCTGGCTGATGCCCCCATCGACGGTGCCTATCAAATAACTGACGAAGAGGCACTGCCCCCTGTTTTTGATCTCCTCAAATATGAGGGCCTTTGCCTTGGCACATCGTGTGGCATCAACGTGGCGGGCGCCATTCGCATGGCCAAAGAGCTTGGGCCGGGACACACGATCGTTACGATTCTATGCGACTCTGGCACACGCTACCAAAGCAAGCTTTTTAATGTCGCCTTCTTAAAGGAAAAAGGCCTGCCCTACCCCGATTGGCTGGCTTAGACTCGGAGGCCTGACACATGGACTATGCCCGTCCAGAGGCTTTGGTCGAGACGCAGTGGCTTGCGGACAACTTGGCTTTGCCCGGCATAGCGCTCATCGACGCAAGTTTCCACCTGCCCACGGTAAATCGGGACCCTAAAGCCGAATTTTCTCTGGCCCACATTCCAGGCGCTGTCTTTTTCGACATTAACGCCATTGCCGATAAGGAGACGGCGCTTCCTCACATGCTGCCCGATGCCGATCAGTTCGCGGCCGATGTGGGCGCGCTTGGCATATCAAACGATAATCATGTCATCTGTTATGATGCCAATGGAGGCGCAATGGCTGCCATGCGGGCCTTCTGGATGTTCACGATCTTCGGACACTCAAACGTCTCCCTACTTCACGGCGGGCTACCCCAATGGCGGTCTGAGGGTCGGGCTACCGACAGCGGCGATGTGACGCCGCATCCGACCGACTATACCGTTGCTGATTTTAAAATTGACCGAGTAAAAAATGCGGATGACGTCCGCCAAAATATCGAGCGAGCAACCGCCCAAGTTGTGGATGCTCGGTCTCCTGGGCGTTTCCACGCCATAGAACCGGAACCTCGGGATGGCATGCGCGGGGGTCATGTTCCGGGTTCCATCAACCTTCCGTTCCAGAACTTGCTTCACATGGACAGATATATGCGCCTCCGGTCGGCAGATGAGATACTGGCGGTCATCCGAGGAGCCGGCATCGATCCCGTAGCTCCAATTATTTCAAGCTGTGGATCAGGTGTAACGGCGGCTGTTCTCTCTTTTGCACTTCATCTACTTGGCCATGACACAGTGGCAATTTATGACGGCTCCTGGACAGACTGGGGCAGCCGAACCGATACCCCAATCGAGACATAAAAGCATGACAACCTCCGACAAGCGGCCGAGCACCCGCCTCGTTCATTCCGGAAGCCATCCAGAGCGCCACAAAGGGGTAATGAATACCCCAGTATACCGAGCGTCCACCATCCTCTTCCCTACTTCGGACGCAATGAGACAGGGGGTAAAAAACCGTTTTGATAGCGTGTTTTATGGTCGACACGGAACGCCAACCACAATGGCACTTGAGGAGGCCGTCGCAGATCTGGAACGCGGATATCGATCTATTGCCGTCCCGTCTGGCGTCTCGGCCATAATGGTCTCACTTCTCTCCTTCCTAAAGTCAGGCGACCATCTGTTGATGACGGACACCGCCTACTCGCCTTCCCGCGACATTTGCACAAGTTTCCTAGCCAACTACGGCGTAAGTACCGACTTTTACGATCCAATGATTGGAGCTGGAATTAAAGAGTTGATCCGACCAGAGACCAAAGCCGTTTTTTCTGAATCCCCAGGATCCCTCACTTTCGAAATCCAAGATATCCCAGCCATTGCGGAAGTGGCGCATGCACATGGTATTAAAGTCATCATGGACAACACCTGGAGCGCAGGTTTCTTCTTCAAACCCTTTGAGCATGGGGTGGATGTGTCCATTCAGGCAGCCACAAAGTACCTTGCTGGTCATTCCGACGTCATGGCCGGTATTGTCACAGCATCGAACGAAGAAGATTGGAAGATACTCAAAACCACTTCGGCCTATCTCGGAATGTGCCTAGGCGGGGATGATGCCTATCTTACAAGCCGAGGCATCCGTACGCTGGACGTGCGTCTTGAACAACATCAGGCATCGGGTCTCAAACTTGCCGAGTGGTTCAAGGCTCAACCGGAGGTAGAGAGGGTCCTCCACCCTGCCTTCCCCGAATGCCCTGGTCACGATACCTGGCAACGGGATTTTACAGGGGCATCTGGGTTATTTGGGATCCTTCTTAAGGACCTTCCCGATCATACACTATCAATCATGCTCGATAATATGGAGCTCTTCGGCATGGGATTTAGTTGGGGTGGGTTTGAGAGCTTGTTGACCCTGACGAGCCCGCCACCAACCCGGTCGGCGGTACCTTGGGCAGCCGCTGGACACTTACTTCGAGTTCACGCAGGCCAGGAAGATACCGACGACCTAATTGATGACCTTGACGCCGGGTTCAGACGCTTGCGAGAGGCAGTGTAGGTTATGGTCAAAAACAAAAAGCAGGACACCAATCTAATTCATGCGGGTAGCCACCCAGAGGACCAATTTGGTGCGGTAAATCCGCCAATCTATCATGCATCGACTGTTACCCAGGAGAGCATGGCGGCGTTGGCCAAAGCACGGGAAAATCGAGACACCAGTTTTGTCTATGGCCGTCTTGGAACTCCCACGTCTCGGGCTTTCGAGGAAGCAGTCACGACACTAGAAGGTGGCGATAAATGTATTTCCGTAGGGTCAGGTCTCTCCGCTATTTGCACCGCAATGCTGGCCTTCGTGGAACACGGCGATCATATCCTTGTCTGTGATAGTGCATATTCACCAACGCGAAACCTAAGCGAGAAGTTCCTGCGACGATTTGGCGTTGAGACCACCTATTACGATCCTCTCGTCGGGGCTGGCATCAAAGATTATTTCCAAGCCAAAACCAAGACGGTTTACGTGGAATCGCCGGGCTCCCACTCCTTCGAGGTACAGGACATACCGGCCATCGCAAAAGAATGCAGAAAGGCCGGCATCAAGGTGGTGATGGATAACACCTGGAGCTCGGGATATTTTTTCAAACCATTTGAACATGGGGTGGATGTATCCGTTCAGGCTGCGACGAAATATTTCGTTGGGCATTCCGATGCCATGCTGGGTAGCGTAACGACAACGGACGAAAATTTCGATGCAATCCGAAACTCTGCCCATCTCCTTGGATATCATGCGTCACCAGATGACGCCTATCTTGGTCTGCGCGGCATTCGAACTCTTGCCACTCGCATCAAACGCCACGAAAAAAATGCATTGAAGGTCGCGGACTGGCTCAGAGGCCGGCCAGAAGTCGAAGAGCTGCGTCATCCCGCCTTTCCCTCTTGCCCGGGACACGACAACTGGAAAAGAGACTTTAGTGGATCGTCCGGTCTTTTTAGCGTGTTGTTGAAGGAGGGACCCGACGAGGCTGTAGTTGCATTAATTGATGGGTTAGAACTTTTTGCCTTAGGTGCAAGTTGGGGCGGCTATGAGAGCTTAGTACTCCGCACTCAGCTAACTCGGAGCGTTACAGAGTGGAATCCACATACTCCCTGCGTACGTTTTCATATCGGGCTTGAGGATCCTGAGGATCTAATTAAAGATCTTTCTGCGGGTTTAGATCGTTACAAAGCTGCCTTATAATTTAGGGATCGTATCTTAAACTTTTATCAGTACCGATTTTTTGGCAAGGCTCTGTAATTCCCTCCTCAATACCTTATTAGCGGCATTTCTGGGAATTCGATCAATAAATAAATACCTTCGTGGGCGTTTAAACGGGGCCAAAGCACTGGCCTTTATATATTTGTCTAAATCATCGGGCAGCAGGGCATCTCCCACCACACATGCCGTAACCACTTCTCCCCATTTTTTATCCGGGACACCAATGACAACGGCTTCCTTTACGCCAGAATGACCGTTGAGAATAACTTCAATCTCACTTGGCTCGACGTTCTCACCACCTGACCGGATCATATCATCAGTACGACCAATTAAGTCGACATCACCATCACTATGTAGTAAGCAGACGTCACCTGTAAAATACCAGCCGTCTCTCACTTTTGCGGCCGTGGCGTCTGGTCTATTAAGATATTCCGCAAAAATCGTATCTTGATTTACATCCACAATTAACTCCCCCTCTTCACCGGGCGACACCAAGTCTTCTATACCGCCATCAATTCTAATGACCCTCATGCGAGTGTAAAAACCTGGCCGAAGGCGCCGATGATTGCCCACAGGGTTAGGATTATACATAGAACACATAGTTTCCGTCGTGCCGTATATATGGCGAATCGTACCGGCCCACTCTTGGTCCATTTGCGATAAAAATTCACTATCAATTGCTGCACCGCCATAAAGCAGAAGCTCCGTCGACTGAACTTTTGCGGGCGAGTAATTCGGAGCTTGCGCCATTGCAAAATAAAGTTGAGGTACCGCAAACATAAAGGTGATCCTATGTTTTTCTACAGCGTCAACAGCTTTCACAGGATCAAAAGTCGACATTACGTAATAGGTACCGTTCAGAGCTAAGGTAACTAAAAACACACCATAAAATCCGATGACATGACTAAGGGGCATGAACCCAAGGGCTCGGTTATGCGTTCCATGTCGAAGGCCCGCCTGGGTGCTTAACCAAATGACACGGGGCTCAGAACTCCCGTGGTTTAAAATAACGCCTTTAGGCAGACCGGTTGTTCCTGAAGTGTAGAAAATAAATGCGGGATCATCTGGTGTTACGATAGGACATGGAAGCGAGGCGATTTCACCTCTGCAAACTGATAATGCCTCCGATTTATCAACAGCTTCGCCGACTGTGAGAATTAACCCATTGTCCGGCAAACATTCCCGAACAGCGTTTGTAACAGTCGGGTCTGGGAGTGAAATGACCCCCTTCATTCCGCCGTCGGAT
This sequence comes from uncultured Rhodospirillaceae bacterium, assembly GCA_964000975.1. Taxonomy (GTDB): domain Bacteria; phylum Pseudomonadota; class Alphaproteobacteria; order Rhodospirillales; family UBA2165; genus TMED167. Next base: position 6,762 of record CAXFCV010000208.1, read on the forward strand.
AAAATTTCGACAATCTCTTTCGGAGTGAGCCTGAAATTAATCATTGCTGGTACTGCAGCAATCCGCTGAAGGGCTAATATAGTAACACAATGGTCGAAAAGACTTGGTAATATGGTGGCTACTCGGTCACCCTGGCCAATCCCTCTCTCGTGCAATCCCGCAGCTACAATGTCTACCTCTTTTATGAGTTCGGCATATGTTAGTTTTCTATCTGTCTGGTCATCAACCAGGGCAATTTGATTTGGAGTACGCTCCTTTGCCAGCCAAACAAGTTGATATGCGGTTTGCATGTTCGCCTCCGATAATGCTAATCCGGCAAAACAACCTGTTCTAAGTTGCTGCGGCTATTTTTATTAAGGAAACTGGTCAACGCCTCAACAAAATACGGGTTTTCAACGGATTTCATAACATTTTGGATTTCGTACTCGGTGGCTTCCTCAACTGATCGACGCCAACCCATGTGAAAGCTCTCCTTAGCCATCCCCTGAAGATGCGTTGGAGCATCTGCTAACTGTTTCGCAACCAGCTCCACGTTTTTAGAAAATTCCAAATTGTCATATACCCGGTTTACAATTTGCCAATCACAAGCTTCCTCGGCACTGAGTGTGCGATTTGTATACATCAATTCAAATGCTCTACGGAAACCTACGATCTTTGCAAGTGAGTAACTCGTGGTGGCATCATTCGCCAATCCTATTGTGTGCCATGCACATAAAAACGACGCATTTTCATTAGCGAGTACCATGTCCGAACATAGTGCGAGGCCAAGCCCAGATCCGGCTGCAGGTCCGTTTACCGCTGCTAGAATTGGTTTCTTTAAGCGAACCATCCTGTGAAATATTTGGTGCCACCACATTGCTAATTCTTGAAAATGCTCGCTTAGGCCCGATATGCCTTTATCCACATCCGGAATTTTTTTTAGATTAAACCCGGAACAAAATGCATTTCCATTACCGGTTATTAATACGACCCCAACATCTTCTCTTGTTTCGGCCTTCATCAGCGCGTCAAGGGTCTCCATGATGCCAGGAAGATCAAGTGCATTGCCGTATTGAGGAAGATTAAATGTGATTTTTCCGACACCCTGGTCGACCTCGAAAATAATGTTTTCATATGAGCGTTCGGTCATCAGATTTCCTTTAATATTTCATTTCAACTGGAGCCCATAGTCCAGAATATTTCTGTAGATGTGTCAAATAAGTCTTCAGCAAAGTATTTATGGCCTGGCTTTTATCTAAAAACTTTCCATGTTGCATAGGCCCAAGATTGATATAAAGGAATGTAGATAAATACGCGCCGAAATTAGTCTTTTTGATACAATTTACCTTCCGACTAAAACCCAGCAAAAAAGGAAATTACGTATGTCGCTTAAACCCGAACAAATCCAAAGGGTTCTTGACGGGTTGTCTTTCGACGCAAACGAATTGATACCCGCTATCGCTCAACAGTACGACACCGGTGAAGTGCTGATGATGGCCTGGATGAAC
>CAXFCV010000209.1:0-4090 GCA_964000975.1 uncultured Rhodospirillaceae bacterium
CACTGATCCAGTGGAGGCGGCTTTGAACCGCAGAAATTGATGTTCTTGCTACAGACACATTTGCTCGTTAGGACGGGGCATCCCACCCTATCCTGATTGTTGGTTCTTTGATAGCTCATATTTTCTCACTATTCACGCTAGAACTCTCTATTGCCGCAGGATTTGCGGTTTTGGGTTCTGCTATCCGCGGATATGCCGGGTTTGGTGCCAATATTATCTTGGCACCTGTCTTCGCGTTTCTGTTTGGGCCTCAGGAGGCCGTACTGATTTTGGGCGTGGTCGGCCTGATCTCCACTATTCCACTGGTTGCCTCCGTCGCCAAAGACACCGCTTGGGGACAGATAACGCCCATGCTGCTTGGGATCGCCTGCATCACGCCACTCGGGGTTTGGGCCTTGGTCAGCCTGGATCCGATGCACACACGCCGGGTGATTGGCGGTCTCGTCCTTGCAATGGGGCTCATCTATCTCACCGGCTGGAAATATCAGGGGCCGCGCGGCGTGAAAACCCGCATCGCTGTTGGCGGCCTGGCCGGCTGGCTTGGGGGCTTCGCAGCCATCGGTGGGCCTGTCATGGTGCTATATTTTATGAGTGGTAAAAGCAATGTATTCACGCTTCGGGCCAACAACACCATTTCGGTTGCGAGTTTGGCGCCCTTTTATCTGGTCGTGATGTGGATGAGCGGGATCATCACTCTGGATGGAGTCTGGCGGGCGCTTTTGCTGGTGCCGCCTTATCTGGCCGGGCAATGGGTTGGCGTTCGGCTATTTCACATCGTGTCCGAGACGGTTTTTCGAAAATTTTCTTTGTTTTTGCTCATAGCTATTGGAGCAGTAACTTTGATACTTTGATAAGCTTGAAATACGTAGGTCCTATTCTGATCATATTTTACGGTAATCTGCATTCTCTATGATTTCAGAAGGGAGGTGTTTTGATAATTTGTCTGATTGAGTTTGAAGTTATACCAGGTAAAGAATATTACCAAAACGCTGGCTCGAAATCCTAATGCCTGAAGTTGAGAGAGTGCCTGGTTTCCGGGGAAAAGAGAGTTTCGCGCATAGATCTGGCAGTGGGCGGGTGTGCACAGTTTCTTACTGGGATGACGAAGCTTCGCTCGAGCAATGGACGAAAGATAAAAAGCACCGAGTGGTTATGAAACAGGGAGGGGAAAATTTCTTCTAACTATGAAATCCGCATTTGTTCAGAATTACGCCACTGCTCATAAGATAACGGAGAAAATGAATTTGGCTAGGTTGGATAGTCAGCGTTATTAAACGGATGCGCCTCAATAGATTTTCGGGGTCCCCACATTCGGTAGGCAAAGGGGTGCGCGCCTTCGATGAAGCAAGGCCGAAGTCGAATACGGTCGTACCACTCAGTTGTCTTCGGTAAGTCTTCCCAAATTGTTTCAAGATCGAGCCATTCGATCCGGTCGAAGATCGGGGCCAAGCAAATATCTGCTAGGGTAAAGGTTTCTCCACAAATCCACGGTCCGCCGCTCTTTTCCAGTTCCTGATCCAGTCGTTTCATATGCTTACGCAGGTCCTCCTGGGCTAACTTCATGGACGTATCGTTAGGCGGTGAGGTGACGCGCTGAAGATAATCCTGTGCTCGCACCTGATCCGGGATCCTTTTGGACCAAGCAGTTAGTTGCTCTAATCCAAAAGCCTCGACGCGAAGTTTCATCATCAGGTTAAAACTCAGAACAATGATGTGCTTAAATAGGTGATCCTGCTCATCGGCCATCCATTGCCGCATTCTGGCGATTTGCATGGGATCTGACGGCTTTAGTCTTACCGGGTTGGGGAATGCTTCATCCAAATACTCTAGGATAACATTTGATTGGGTTATGGGCTGGCCTTCGTGGACGAGGGTCGGTGCGGTGCCGTGGGGGTTTATTTCTAGGTAGTCTGGTTGGTGATGATCAAATTGCCAGGACCGAATAAACCGCTCCCTCCAGGGTAATTTCTTCTCAGCCAGTGCCATCCTAACCTTCATGCAGCAGGGAGAGTCTCCAAACTGGTACAGCTCAATAGAATTGGCCTTACGGTCTTCCTTCGGCATAACAACGGGCCCCGTTTCAACTATTTTCAAGAAAGTATATTTTGATGACTACCTCAGAGCACTAGTTGCGTCGAGTTTACCACGGAGCTCTCTAGTGGGCGCACCGACTAGGGCGTCCAATTGCGCCTAACGCTCTACGCACATGGCGATCCCCATACCACCGCCGATGCAGAGGGTTGCGAGACCTTTATTAGCGCCGCGCCGTTTCAGTTCATATAAAAGTGTAATCAGTACTCGGGCACCCGACGCGCCGATGGGGTGGCCCAGCGCAATGGCCCCTCCGTTAACATTGATCTTTTCGTTGTCCCAGCCCATTTCCTTAGCCACCGCACATGCCTGCGCTGCAAAAGCTTCATTGGCCTCAATAAGGTCCACGTCTTCGGATGACCAGCCGGCTTTTTCCAGGGCTGTCTTGCTAGCTGGGATGGGGCCCGCCCCCATGATGGCGGGATCAATTCCCTCGGTCGCCCAGCTTTTGATTTTGGCCAAAGGCTCAACGCCACGTTTGGTGGCCTCCGCTGCACTCATCAGAACGACGGCAGCCGCGCCATCGTTTATGCCAGATGCATTGCCTGCCGTAACTGATCCTTCTTTGTCGAACGCAGGACGCAGCTTTTTCAGGGTTTCAATTGTGGTGTCGTGGCGAGGGTGTTCATCTTCTTCGATTAAGATGTCTCCTTTACGGTTCGGTACCGTCACGGGCACAATTTCGTCCTGAAATACCCCAGCTTTCTGGGCGGCTTCAGCACGCTCCTGTGATTGCAGCGCGAACGCGTCTTGTTGGTCACGGGAAATTTGCCACTGCGTCGCGACATTTTCCGCCGTGATCCCCATGTGATAGCCGTTGAATACGTCCCAAAGACCGTCATTAATCATGCTGTCGATGAGTTGGGCGTTGCCCATTTTGGTGCCGGCACGGAGGTGGGACACATGCGGCGATTGGGTCATGCTTTCCTGGCCGCCCGCAACGATGACAGAAGCATCTCCCGCTCTAATAGCTTGCGCGCCGAGGGCCACGGCCCGAAGGCCCGAGCCGCAGACTTGGTTAATTCCAAGAGCTGTTCGCTCCTTTGGAACGCCGGCGGCCATGGCGGCCTGTCGGGCAGGGTTCATGCCGGCTCCGGCGGTGAGCACTTGACCAAGCATAACTTCGGAGACGTCGCCGGCATGTACAACGGCGCGGCTGAGCGCTGCAGTGATGGCGGCGGCGCCTAATGTGTGAGCAGGTATGGCAGAAAAGCTTCCATTGAAGGCACCTATGGGGGTACGGGCGCCGGAAGCTATGACGATTTCTGTTTGGTCACTCATGTTTGATTCCTTTTATCCGGGTCCCGAAAGACGTGTTGATGCGTTGACTCAATCAGGCGATTTAATGGTGGCTGTTCCTTTAAGCACGACAGTGTCGCCCACTTTGCAAACGGTAGATAGTTCGACGATATTTTTTTCCGCTACGGTGTCGGTGACTTCGACAGCGGTGTGGACCGTGTCGCCGATTTTGACCGGCGCACGGAATTGCAGGGATTGGCCCAAATAGATCCAGCCTGGTCCCGGAAAAATATAGCCGATCACAGCGGAAATATGACTGGCTGTTAGTATGCCGTGGGCGATCCGGGCGCCGAACATGCTGTCCTTGGCAAATTCATCGTCCAGGTGAATTGGATTATAATCGCCAGAGATGTCAGCAAATTTACGGACATCCTCGTCTGTCACCTGTTTCTCATATTCCGCTGTTTGGCCGAGAGAAATGTCTTTGAAATAATATTTTATATGAGCGTCCAAGGGGGGCTCCTACGAATTGCTATTGAGGGTAAGTGGTTACTATTCCCTGCTGAGGGCATTGAGCTGCTTTTGCATCTCCGCCATTTGCTGACGCAAGGTTTCTAATTCTGTCTCTTGTTCGGTTTCTGGACTAGGCTCTGAACTGGGTTCATGGGGAGGCTCCTTACGTGGACCCTCTCCATTTTCAGCGGATGGTTGAGGATTAAACATGCCGAGGGAGCTTTGGAAAAGTTCCAGGTTACGGCGG
>CAXFCV010000210.1:0-13222 GCA_964000975.1 uncultured Rhodospirillaceae bacterium
CCCACAGCATGGCGGCACCGATCATCACCATTCCGGGGTTGTGCGGTGGCCTTAGGTCGTTTGGAAAGCCCCGCCGAGTGCCAAGAAGCTTGGCGACAACCAAAGCGGCGATTCCAGCGTTTGCATGAACAACAAGACCGCCAGCAAAATCCATGGTGCCCACCCCTTTTAGGGATTCTGACGCCCAGCCGAGGTCTGCGAGGAAGCCGCCGCCCCAAATCCAGTGGGTGGATGGCGCGTAAACAAATATTAACCAGAGCCCGCTGAACCAAAGCACCGCACTAAATTTGATACGCTCTACGTACGCGCCGACGATCAGCGCCGGGGTGATGATGGCAAAGGTCATCTGGAACATGAAGAAAACGTTTTCTGGAATGGTCCCGCTAAGCGTGTCCACGTGAATGCCTGCAAAAAATAGCTTTCCAAGGCCGCCCCACCAGGCGTTACCGTCGCCAAAGGCAATCGAATACCCGATTACCATCCAGATGACAGACATGAGGGTTGCGATGCCAAAACACTGCATCAAAACCGACAATACATTTTTTGATCGCACTAGACCGGCGTAGAACAAAGCAAGCCCTGGCATGGTCATGAACAACACCAATGCCGTTGCTGTGATTATCCAAGCTGTATCACCACCCGCCATTTTGCCTTGCGCCAGTGCCTCGCGGGGTATTAGAGCGGCCGCAACGCTTAACAAGCCGATCCATGAAAATAATTTAAGTTGCGCTCCCATGACATGTCCTCCTCTGTGAACTGTTGCGCATAGCCGCATCAACAAGAGTTAACCTGCCTCCGCCCGAACAAGTCAGGTCGGAAAGGAAACGCGTGCCACGCTGATCTGGTAGTTACAATTCCCGTGCCAATCCGGAGTATTTATAAAAAGTGGTTTAATTTCGGGCGTTTATACAGCTGTTAGACCCGAAAAGATGCCGAGTCCTAATGCTTGAGTGTGCCCGAGTTTTACGCAACTGTGTGTTGCTGCTCAGAAATTAAACATTTAGGGGAAAAACGACCGGGCCGTCTCATAGCGTGGCAAAGACGAGACGGCCCGGTGTGGCGGCAGAACCTACGAGGACGTGCGGGTCCCTCCACCAGGGTCATTTTCAGGCAGAAAATAACCCCTTTTTGTCTTCAAAGGTTAGTGAATCATCTCGCCATGCTGGCTAAGATCCAAACCCTCGGCTTCTTCGTCCTTATCAACGCGGAGCCCAATTAATCTATCAATGACAAAGAGGATCACGGCAGAAGCAGCACCGCTCCAGACAATGGTGGCGATAATTCCTTCGATTTGAATGAGGATTTGACTACTATTCCCCTCGAGGGCACCGGGGGTGCCTCCGATGGCTTCAACGGCGAACACGCCGGTTAATATCGCGCCAATAATGCCGCCGAGACCATGAACGGCAAAAACATCTAGGGAGTCATCGTATCCCAATTTCGGTTTCAGGATGGCTGCCCCCCAGTAACAAACGATGCCTGCGGCAATGCCGATGCAAAGGGCGCCCATGGGGCCGACGAAACCCGATGCGGGGGTAATTGCAACAAGGCCGCCAACGGCGCCGGACACTATGCCCAGCAAAGTTGGCTTCTTTTGGTGGAGCCATTCGACGATCATCCAAGTGAGGCCGGCTGCTGCTGCTGCTATTTGTGTCACAGCCATGGCCATGCCGGCGCTTCCGTTGGCCCCGACGGCGGAACCTGCGTTAAACCCAAACCAGCCGATCCACAGAAAAGCGCCCCCAATCATCGTCAGTCCCACATTATGCGGTGCGAGATTCTCGACACCGAAGCCCTTGCGCTTGCCGAGCATGATTGCGGCGACGAGTGCCGCAACACCGGAATTTATATGAACAACGGTGCCGCCAGCAAAATCCAGCACTCCAGCATCGCCCAGGAAACCGCCTCCCCACACCCAATACGTTATCGGCGAATAGACGACGATGGACCACAGGCCGATGAACCATAAGAGAGCCGAGAATTTCATGCGTTCCGCCACGGCGCCCGTGATGAGAGCCGCTGTAATAATGGCGAAGGTTGCTTGGAATATGATGAAGACAGTGTCCGGGATGGTTCCATTAATGGCGCCAACCGTCACGTGAGAGAGAAAGGCTAGATCCAAATTGCCGACCCACGCACTCCCGCCGTTGGAGAACGCGAGACTGTAGCCAATTACCATCCAAATGATGGTCACCAGACAAGTAATGGCAAAGCTTTGCATCATGGTCGCGAGGACGTTCCGTTTGCGCACCATGCCAGCATAGAACAGCGCTACGCCAGGAATAGTCATCATTAGAACAATCACCGTCGAGGTGAGCATCCACGCAGTGTCACCTGTGTCTAACGAGGATTTTGCATCCTTAGCCAAAGCGGATTCTGCCCATAATACAGTTGTCAACGCCGCCCCAGAGAGTAATGAGAGTATTCGTAAACTAGTCATTAATATCCTCCTAAAGTGCTTCATCGCCGGTTTCGCCGGTCCGAATTCGAATGGCCTGGGCCACGTCCAGGACGAAAATTTTTCCGTCACCAATACTGCCCGCTGCGGCAGCTGTTTGAATGGCGGTCACTGCTGTCTCCGCCTGATCATCGGCAACGACAACCTCGATTTTTGTTTTGGGGACAAAACTCACGGCGTATTCTGCGCCCCGATAGATCTCGGTGTGGCCTTTTTGTCTGCCGAAACCAGACGTTTCGCTGGCCGTAAGACCCTGAACGCCGATGCCGGTAAGAGCTTCTCGGACAGCGTCCAGCCTTGCCGGTTTTACAATTGCCATTATTAACTTCATGAACCGAACCCTTCTTGTGTTTCTGGTTACGCATCTCGTCGAGAAAAAGAAGAACACCCTCCGGTCTTCAAATTCCGTGCCAGCGTCAAATAATCTCATAAAATCAGAGACCTTTTGTTTTTTTATCTTTGAATCACGGTTTATTTTATGAGTTTTAAGATCAATAATTAAGCAATAATCCTAAATGCTTATTATTTGGGCGTTCAAAGGTGGCGGAAAGTGTCTGGAATTCTGGTGTGAGAGTCGCTATGCCTGAGGATACAGACATCATTAAAGTTCACGGATTTACATGGATACCCATTGCACAGATATCCTGATTGTTGGCGGCGGCCCGGTAGGTGGCAGCCTGGCCTGCGCACTGGCTTCAGCTGGTATCTCGTCTGTTGTAGTTGATCGCGTTCCTGCGGAAGAACTGCTGGCCCCGATTTTTGATGGTCGCGCCACAGCGGTCGCCCAGGGACCAAAAAAAATGCTTGAACAAATTGGCGTGTGGCAGGCGCTTGGTAATGAAGTGTCGCCCATCCGAGACATTCGCGTGGCAGATGGTCAGTCACATTTTTTCCTGCATTACGACCACGCGGACGTCGGAGAGGATGCACTTGGCTACATGGTCGAAAACCGGTGCCTTCGACATGCAGTTTTGACGGCCGCTACGGATTCTCCCGCGGTTACTTACCTTGCGCCTGCCGAAATCGATGCATTGGAACAGAAGGAAACGGTTGTTATTGCCAGGCTAAAAGGCGGCAACTACATCACCGCTCCTCTCATCATTGGTGCCGACGGCCGCAATTCCTTTGTGCGTGATCATGCCGGTTTGTCGCTGACCCAATGGCCTTATCACCAATCGGGCATCGTATGCACCGTCGCGCATGAAAAACCTCATCATAACATCGCCCATGAACATTTTTACCCGGCAGGGCCCTTCGCTATTCTCCCACTGACAGGCAACCGATCTTCTGTTGTCTGGACAGAATCCGAGGCGGATGCTGCCCATTTTGTCGACTTGCCAGACGATGATTTCGTCTGGGAACTTACGCAGCGCGCGGGGGACTTTATGGGCGCTTTGGAAGTTGTTGGGCCCCGCTGGAGTTACCCCCTTTCGCTCCAATACACTGAGACCAGCACGGCCCCAAGGCTGGCTTTGGCTGGCGATGCTGCCCATGGAATTCATCCGATTGCAGGTCAGGGGCTTAACATGGGGTTGCGGGATGTTGCCGCGCTGGCCGAAGTATTGGCCGATTACGGGCGTCTCGGCCTGGATATCGGATCGGCACATGTGCTCCGGGAATATGATAGGTGGCGCCGCTTTGACAATACCATGATGCTGGCATCGACGGATGGGCTTAACCGATTGTTTTCTAATGACATCGCGCCTATCAAGATGGCACGCGACCTGGGTTTGGCCGCCGTTAACCGGGCCGGTCCGCTAAAACAATTCCTTATGCGGCAGGCCATGGGGTTGACGGGAACATTGCCGCGCCTTTTGAAGGGGGAGCCTCTGTAGTCCCCGAATCCGCACCGCTTATGATCCCTGGTCCCTTCAATATAATACACTCGTTGACAATAACTTGCCCTATTACAGCAACCTGTTTGCCAACAGTTTAATACAAGATTACTGTTTTTAGCTTTGCAGCTGTCCCTTCGCCTAGGAGTTCACATGGTCACTAAAATGACGCCCGCGAATTATATCATCGTATTTTCTGCGGCCCTTGTGATCTTGCTATCAATGGGCACGCGGCACAGTTTTGGACTTTTCCAGACACCGGTTTCTGAAGCGTTCGGAATCGGCCTGACGGCATTTTCGTTTTCGCTGGCGCTGCAAAACTTGCTTTGGGGATTGTCTCAGCCATTTGTTGGCGCGCTCGCGGATAAATATGGCTCAGGCCGCGTTATTGCAATCGCTGGTGTGGCTCAGGTTCTGGGTCTAGTTATTCTTGCGAACGCGGACTCTATCTTTGAGCTTCATGTGAGCACAGGTATAATCATTGGCATCGCCGGATCCGGCACCACGTGGGCGGTGCTCATGTCAGTTGTGGCGCGGAACGTCCCTGAGAGTCGGCGTACGTTTTTCTTTGGTTTGACGGGCGCGATGGGCACCGGCGGTCAAATTCTGATTGCACCTTTAACCCAGACTAACATCAATGCTTTCGGCTGGATCGATGCTCTGCTTATCCTCGCTATTTTGCTGGCTGTTATAGTTCCGTTGAGTTACGTGCTAAAAGGCAAGACGTCAGATCACGGCGCCCAAAAGGAAAAGGCCGAGAGCCTTCTTCAGACACTTGATCGGGCGCGGAGGCATTCTGGCTATCTGTATCTGACGGCAGGCTTTTGTGTCTGCGGGTTCCACGTAATGTTTATCGCCGCTCACTTGCCCAACTATCTACTCACATTGGATATGCCTGAATGGCTGCCGGGTACTGCCATTAGCCTGATCGGCGTTACCAATCTGGCCGGGACGCTCATTTTTGGTTGGCTGGGCGATCGCTACTCAAAAAAATATCTTTTGAGCATACTCTATTTCCTTCGCTCTTTGGTGATTGCGGCCTTTATCTTTTTCCCCATTTCGCCAGCATCTGTGTTGCTATTTTCCGCCTTTATAGGTTTTCTTTGGCTCGCAACGGTGCCATTAACTAACGCCTTAGTTGGCCAGTTGTTTGGCATTAAATATTTGGCGACGCTCGCCGGCATTGTGTTCGCAAGCCACCAACTGGGTTCCTTCACATCGGTGTGGCTTGGAGGCTGGTTGTTTGACGAAACCGGTTCTTATGAGTTGGTTTGGCAGATCGCCATTGGATTGGGTTTGCTTGCTGCATTGTTGCACTTGCCTATCAGTGAAAAACCAACCGAGACCCCGCAGGCGCAGCCGGCCGCATAAAGTTGTGTGGACGAGGCCCGCCCTCCGGGCCGAACCTAATGGCTGCCATGACCCTGCGCATGGCTTTCATCGCGTCTAGGGAAATTAGCCCGAGAGGATGACTGTGCAAATGCGGAGTCATATAAACCACTAAAATCCGCGTAGACCAGAGCCCTGGCTGTTTTTTTCCATATACTACCTTTGCATCTGCTAGCACAAGAATTCTGCGGCTACCGTTGCAATTGGCACCAAGGGTGGGTTAAGTACAAGTGAGCTTATTTGTTTGAGGGAGAGAAGACATACTCGTGCGGGGTTTTTTTGGTATTGGTGTGGAGAGCGTGAGTAAATCCATGAACGTGGGCAGCTTGTTCCGCTCAGCGCACGCTTTTGGCGCGGGCTTCGTCTTCACCGTTGACGCTCAATATGACAGAGGCGAGGGACGCAAGTCGGACACCTCTGGCACACCAGATCACGTGCCGTTTTACAGCTTTCCTGATGTGGAAAGTCTTGTTTTGCCTGCTCGTTGCGATCTGGTAGGTATCGAACTAGTCCCAGGCGCCTCGGAGCTTCCGAGCTTTCGTCATCCTCTTCAAGCAGCTTATGTCTTAGGTCCGGAGCGGGGCAGCTTGTCTCCCGAGTTGCAAGCGCGCTGCGCTTACACAGTTCAAATTCCGACAAAGTTCTGCGTGAATGTAGGAATTGCGGGCGCCATCGCTATGTATGATAGGGTCGTTAGTTTGGGTAAGTATCCGCGTCGGCCCGTTACGCCAGGGGGTCCGGTGGAGCCACTGCCCGAGCATGTTTTTGGAGGCCCCTCGCTCCGGCGTAAAATGGACGCGTATCAGGCGGATAGCCCAGTGGCCGAATTGGACGAATATCTTGAAACCGTGACCGACCTATGATCAAAATCATTTTAAACCTCTTAGCCGTTTCATTTTTTTATGCTGCAAATGCTGCGGTGGCTCAGACTTTTGTTAAGACCACCGGGGACTGGAGTGCGTTCAAGTACGGCAGTGGTAAATCTCGCAGTTGCTATATCGCTAGTGCACCGCAAAAGGAAACCGGCAACTATAAGCGGCGGGGGGATACATTCGTGCTGGTCACTCATCGACCGGGGGAGGGTGCCCGGGATGTTTTCGAGCTCCGAGCAGGTTATTCCTATAAGAAGGACTCTGGCGTCACGGTGATGATCGACGGCCAAAAATTTGATCTCTTCACCCAGGGAAGTACGGCCTGGGCCAAGGATGCGAAAACTGATGGAGCGCTTGCCCGGGCTATGATTAGGGGCAGTAAAATGAGGGTGACAGGCATATCGGCGCGGGGTACCCAGACAGTGGACACTTACTCTCTCAGGGGCTTCACCGCAGCCTATAAGACTATCGGCCGCGACTGCAGTGTGAAGTAGGGGTGGTGTGACCGAAAGCCAGAAACTCAATCTTATCGGACTGAGCCGGGATGAAATGGTTGCTGAAATGGTGCGACTGGATGAAAAGCCCTTCCGCGCTAGGCAATTGTGGCATTGGGTATATTTCCGCGGCTCTACCCGCTTTGCCGACATGACCACCCTATCCGTTACGCTTCGGGAAAAATTGGCCGCGACCTGTGTCATCGAGCGCCCTACCACGGTCACCGAACAGCTCTCGGCGGATGGTACCCGAAAATGGCTGTTGCGGACCGGGGACGGTAATGAGGTAGAATCAGTCTATATCCCGGAGGAAGATCGCGGGGCGCTCTGCATTTCGAGTCAGGTTGGCTGCACACTTACCTGCTCTTTTTGCCACACCGGCACCCAACGTATGGTGCGGAATCTGACGGCCTCAGAGATTGTCGGACAAATGATGGTAGCCCGAGACACTTACGCTGAATGGCCGTCCCCGGCGGACGGTCGGCTGCTCTCCAATGTTGTCATGATGGGCATGGGCGAGCCTTTGTATAATTTTGACGCTGTGGCTAAGGCGCTCAGAATTATCATGGACCCTGAGGGATTGGCGCTCTCCAAGCGCCGCATCACCCTGTCCACATCGGGTCTCGTGCCTATGATTAAACGCGTGGGGGAAGAGTTAGGCGTCGGCCTCGCCATCTCCCTCCATGCGGTTCGGGATGACCTGCGAAACGAGTTGGTTCCAATAAATAAAAAGCATCCCATCAAGGAATTGCTGGCAGCCTGCCGGGCCTATCCCGGTGCCACCAATGCCCGCCGCATTACCTTTGAATACGTCATGCTGAACGGCGTAAACGACTCGGAAGCCGATGCTTATGAACTCGCCAGACTTTTGAAAGACATTCACGCAAAGGTGAACCTTATTCCTTTTAACAAGTGGCCCGGGGCGAAATACGATTGCTCACCCCCTCATAAAATCAAGAAATTTTCTGAAATTCTGAACAGGCATGAGCTTTCTGCGCCCATCCGCGTGCCCCGGGGCCGGGATATCATGGCCGCATGTGGGCAGCTTAAAAGTGAGAGCGAACGCACACGGGCGAAAGATCGCACGCCACTGGCTGTGGCACAGTGACTCCTCTCCCGGTACTTGATACCGTCCGGGGCGCCTATGCATTTGTCTGGCGGGAGCGCCGACAATTTTGGCAGTTGACCCTGCCACCGTTGGTCATCCTCGCCATCCTTGCTACTTTAGTGCAATGGGGAACCGTCTACTCAAACGTAACGTTGGACGGGGTGAGGTCCTTTTCCGTGCAAAGGTCGGGCTGGGTGGGAGTGTTGTCCTTCGTTCTGCTTATCCTCAATATATGGGTGTGGCTCGCCTACAGCGTTGCCTGGCACCGAAGTTATCTCCTGCCGGCGGGTGGTTACTCGTCGGTCGACGCTTACCGACCCCATGGCCGTCAAATTTGTTTTCTTTGGACCGCGTGTAAAATTTTTCTGCTGATGATCCCAGGCTTTTTCGTTGTACCTCTTCTTGCCGCCTTCGCGGCAACCGGTTTTTTGCTTATGATTCTCGGCATTCTGGCCTATGGCTATGTCTATGGCCGCCTATTGATCTGGTTGCCGGCGGTGGCTGTGGATGATCGGTTGAGGTTTGGTGAGGTCTGGGCGGTTTCCCGAGGCAACGGCTTTCGCCTTCTGGCGGTTGTTCTGGGGGTTACTTTGCCGCTCATCGCCCTGAGCCTTCCGGCTCTGGTCTTTGCGGGACCGCTGGGCGTCGCTGAGGGCGCGACCCGGTCGCTCACCTTGGGGCTAATTGGCAGTCTAATTATGGAATTTTTATCTTTCATCGGATTGGCCGCGAGTATTTCGGCCCTCTCAATAGCCTATGGTGCTTTGCGCCCAAACCATCTATCCAGCTGACGGAAAACCAATTTAATATGTCGACCTGCGGTTTTTTGTTCGCCGCCGGGTTGACATGAGGAACAGCATTCCCGTACTTGGCCATCCAGATTATCAGAATCCCATATAGAGGAGCGGACGTCATGCAAACATTGATGAAAGAGCTGATTTACGTGGGTGACCCAATGTGTTCTTGGTGTTACGGATTTGCCGGCGCTAAGAAAAAACTGGAGGACCAGTGCGCCGGTCGCGCTGTGACCACGTTGGTAGTCGGTGGGCTCCACACAGACTGGACTGAGCCCCAGAATGCTGAACGTAAAAAGTTCCTCGACAGTCACTGGCGCGAGATTGGAGAACGTTCCGGGCAGCCTTTTAAATTTGATATCCTGGAACGGGATGATTTTGTTTACAACACAGAGGCTGCCTGCCGTGCGGCGATCACGGCCCGGGAAATGGACGGCAATGCCGTCGCGCTAAGTTTCTTTACCCATCTTCAGGGAGCGTTTTATGCGGAAAACCGGGATGTGACCGAAGATGATGTCCTAATCGATCTGGCGGATGAGTTTGGCCTCGATAAAACCAGCTTCCAGAGACTATTTACATCCGAAGAGATGGTGCAAAAAACCAAGTTGGATTTTCAGTTTGCGCGGCGGCTGGGGGTTAACGGGTTTCCCTCCGTTGTGGTCAATGACAAAAACGGATACGCCTACCTGACGGTTGGCTTCCAAGACTACAGCGCTTTGGAACCCATTGTTGAGTCCTGGCTGAGAGATGCTACGTCCGAACGGTCGACGGCAGAGTAATTTAGGGCATACCGTTGATAACTGCAGGTCCCGGTGACAGAGTCGGATAGGAGCCCTCTCGCAAGACGCCCTTAGTTGATTCGGCTACGAGCCTTTTGATAGGCAGCAGGACTGGTAAAACCCAACAGATTTGCGTGTGCGCCGTCTGGGAACTCAAGGCCTTGTTCACCCAACATTCTAATATTTTCTGTGCTAACCTCGGAGACCTGCATGTTTGTCTGGTCGATGAACAATAAGTCCGTAAACTCGTTTTCAATTACGCAAATGGCTGCATCGAGTCCGCCCGGCCCAGCTGCCAAAGCACGGGGCGCAAACTCAAAGAGAATGATTGCCCTATCCCGGTTCTGGGACAATGTGTTTTTCATACCCCGAATGACTGATGGTTCCCAACCTTGTGCATCGATTTTGACGAAGTTAACGCCGCCTGCGTGATTAGTAAGGAAGAGGTCAATAGACGTGGTCTGGATGTCTTGGGCGTCGGCCACCCTCCCTCTAGGGGGCCGATGAAAATGATGGCCCCCCGGATTGTCTTGGCAAAGATACAGAAGCGAGGAACCAACGTCATCGGAAACCCCCAGGCGGGAACAAATAATATTGGATTGGTCGGCTCGGTCGGCATTCTGGGAGAGGACGTTAAAATTCTTTGCCTCGGGTTCAAATGCAAAAACGCGGCCTTTGGGACCGACTAATTTTGAGGCTAAAATGGTGAAATAGCCAATGTTTGCGCCAATATCTAAAACGGTATCACCGGGTGTTATAAGCTGACACATGATCGCTGTTTCGCAGGGCTCATAACCTCCTGTCGACTGTAATTTCTGGGATAGGAACGGGCATCCTGATTTGAACGTTAACAAATCATAGGCTGGGCATCCCGGTACTGTGACCTGTGTCAGAACCGTTGGTATTTCGTCATGTGCCTGATCATTAATCGACATGCTTCCCCTCACCCACCTTTTCTCACCCGCAGATCCGGAAAATAAAATCAAATGTACCTTCTGGCTCTAACGCCGTTCCCTTAGCGCCGCACTCAGCGTGCCGTCGTCAAGGTAGTCCAACTCGCCGCCGACGGGAATGCCGTGGGCGAGGGCGGTTACGGTGACATTACATTCCGTCAGCCGGTCGGTGATATAATGGGCCGTCGTTTTGCCGTCCACCGTGGCGCTGGTGGCAAGGATGACCTCGGAAATGACCTCCCGACCGGCCCGGTTGAGCAGTCCTCCAATACTGAGATCCTCCGGCCCAATGCCGTCCAGCGGCGACAGCACACCTCCTAAAATATGATATCGCCCCTTGAACGCGGCTGTTCGTTCAAGTGCCCATAAATCGGCCACTTCCTCCACCACACATATGATTGACGGATCCCGCCGTCCGTCCGTGCAAATAATGCATGGGTCAACTGTGTCAAGATTGCCACAAGCGCTGCACTGCTGAACGCTCTGAGACGCGGACGCCATTGCTGCCGCGAGGGGCTTCAGAAGCTGTTCTCTATTTTTTATTAGATGCAAAGCGGCCCGGCGCGCAGACCGTGGTCCTAGTCCCGGCAGCTTAGACATCAGTCGGATCAGTAGGTCAATGTCACCGGTGGTCATCTGAGCCGTCCCTAACTTAAAAGGGTAGTTTAAAACCTGGAGGCAGCTGCAGGCCGCCAGTTAATTCGGACATTTTTTCCTGAACTTTGGTCTCTACCTTGGAGCGGGCGTCATTGGCGGCAGCAACAATCAGGTCCTCCAGCACCTCAGCACTGTCCGGCGTCAAAAGACTTGGGTCGATTTTCAAGCGTCGGGCCTCGTTCTTCCCAGTAAGGGTATATTCCACCATCCCCCCGCCCGCAGAGCCGGTCACCTCTAGATCGGAGAGCTTGTCCTGCATTTCAGTCATTTTGCTCTGCATTTCTTGGGCCTGTTTCATCATTTGCCCCAGATTTTTCATATGTTGTCCTCTGCTTCTGCGCCTGGCACCACATTCGAAATCTCTCCGATTGGCCCGTCATTATCTAGACTGCGGATGGTTTCGATTTCGGCGTCCGGGAATGTTTCCATAACTGATTTCATGAAGGGATGGTCTGCCACCTCTGCGCGGAGAGCTTCCTTACGCGTGCCTTCTTGCTGGGCCAATGTTTGATCCCCACCTTCTTTGGCGAGTACCACGGACCAGCGCGTATCGGTGTGTTCGTTCAAGAATTTATAGAGCCGCTGAGGAATGTCCGACGCCGCACCCTTTACGAGTCGAAGTTCAATCTTCCCAGTCTGAAAATTTACTAGATGCACATTGTTCATCAGTTCGGTCCGAAGAATGCGCTCATTCTCCTGGTCCAGAAGAGTAATGATTTGTTCAAAATTTGTAATTTCAGTTTGTATGGGTTGTATATGCCGCACTTTTAACGCGGCTTCAGCGCCGGTTTGGATTGCTGGTTGCGCAATAGCCGCCGTCATGACCGCTTGAACTGTGGGTCTGCCTCCATTTTCTGACGCTGACGTGGGTCCACCGGAAGGCCCCTGGCCCGCGCCGCCGTTTTGCAGAGATTTCACGGCATCCGCTGGCGACGGCAAGTCGCTCAAGTAGGCGAGCCGGATCAGGATCATTTCGGCGGCCTGGACCGGAGAAGGCGCATCTTGCGCTTCTCGCAGACCCTTTAGGAGCATTTGCCAGGCGCGACTGAGACTGGCCATGGACAGCCGGCTGGCCAAGTCGGCGCCGCGCACGCGCTCGCTCTCGGGGTTGGCCACATCATCCGCTACCGCGGGTGTCACCTTAACCCGGGTGAGCCAATGCACTACTTCGAGCAGATCCCGCAGCACAATGATGGGATCAGCGCCGTTGGCATAATCCTCCCCCATTATGTCAAGCGCGCCCGAGGCATCCCCTTTCATAGCGAGGTCCAACAGGTCGAAACTTCGTTCCCTGTCTGCGAGACCCAAAATCCCGCGCACATCCGTATCGGTGATTTCAATACCCGCACCAGTGGCAATGGTTTGATCCAGGAGACTCTGGCCATCCCGGACGGAGCCATCTGCGGCTCGGGCGATCAGGGCAATGGCTTCGCGCGTAAGTTTGGCGCCCTCCTTGTCTGCGATCATTTTGAAATGCGTGGAAAGGGTGTCCACCTTAACCCGGCGAAGATCAAACCGCTGGCAGCGCGACAACACCGTCACTGGGATCTTCCGGATTTCCGTCGTTGCAAAGATAAACTTCACATGCTCCGGCGGTTCTTCGAGGGTTTTCAATAAGGCGTTGAAGGCATTCCGGGACAGCATGTGTACTTCGTCGATGATGTAGACCTTGTAGCGCGCGGACACCGGTTTATAGCGTACTCCTTCAATCAGCTCGCGCACATCATCAACGCCTGTTCGGCTCGCAGCGTCCATCTCCAGTACATCGACCAGACGGTCTTCTGCGATGGATGTGCAAAATTGACACTGCCCACAGGGTTCGATTGTGGCGCCGCCATCGCCGCGGGGACCGACACAGTTGAGGGCCTTGGCTATAATTCGGG
>CAXFCV010000211.1:0-5958 GCA_964000975.1 uncultured Rhodospirillaceae bacterium
ATGGCAACGATGTCCGCGCGGGGCACCATTACATCTGAAATCATACGGTCTCGAAGGTTCAGAATATTTTCGAGGAGAACCCGCTGCTCGTCGTCAATGGGAGTTTCCGCATCAGGATGCTCCTCGATAAGTTCTTCGAGCGCCCCCCGCACTGTATTGTCGCCGTTCCGAGACCGGGTGATCCGCTGCCAGAATCCTTTGAGCGTGCCCAATAAGGAGGTTTCAAATTCGGCCCCGTTTTGTAGGGGCGATCGACTACCAGAGTCTTCATTCATAACTGTACTGATATTCCTATCTCAATAATCATCTCTGTTCGAGTCCGCGTCAATGGTTTCGTGGCCATCACCAGATAATACGACATCTACTGATAAGGATCGGCGACGCCAAACTCGGCGAGAATACGTGCTTCCCGTGCCTCCATCCGCTTCGCATCCAATTCTTGCTCATGATCATAGCCAAGCAAATGCAAGATCCCATGAACCAAGAGATGGCGGGTGTGATCAGCAAACGGCGTGGCTGCATCAAGCAACTGCGCTTCCGTCACGCAGGTCTCAAATGCCAGTACAACGTCGCCCAGAAGAATAGGAGCATCGCCAGCACATAATGTCTCTCGAACGGGCTCGTCCCTAAGAGCCGGAAATGACAAGACATTGGTTGGTTTGGGCTGATCCCGGTACGTCATGTTGAGCTCCCGCACAAAGGCATTCTCCGCTAGTACAACACTGAGCTCTATTGGACCATCCGGCAGCCACTCCAGGGATAAAACGGCCAAGGCGGTCTCTGACACAAATGCCTCAACGCCTGGCAGCCAGTCCCGCCAGCCACCACCCTGGACACGCAGGAAAATATCGTGCGCCGGCGGCGGAGCCGATGACCCCCGTCCTATCACCTGATTAGCGGGATTCCGGTCTACCATCCGTCGCCTTGTAAGCCTTGATAATTCGTGCCACCAGCGCATGACGCACTACATCCTCTTCCGAGAACTCGACAAATGAGATCCCCGCGACTCTGGTGAGCCTGGACACGGCGTCCTGGAGCCCGGACGGGACACCGGACGGCAAATCAATTTGGCTAAGATCTCCTGTGATCACCATGCGGGCATTCTGACCGAGCCGGGTCAGGAACATTTTCATTTGGACGGGTGTTGTATTTTGCGCTTCGTCCAAAATGACAAATGCGTCGGCAAGGGTCCGCCCGCGCATGAAGGCGAGAGGGGCGATTTCAATCTCGCCAGTCTCAATCTTCTTCGCAACCTGATTAGCCGGCAGCATATCATGCAGCGCGTCATATAAAGGGCGAAGATAGGGATCAACTTTGTCTCTCATATCGCCGGGAAGAAAACCCAATTGCTCTCCTGCTTCCACAGCAGGACGGGACAGAATAATACGATCTATCTCTCCCTTGATTAGACTTTCCACAGCCTTGGCCACAGCGAGGTAGGTTTTCCCTGTGCCGGCAGGTCCAAGGCCAAAAACCAGATCACTCTTATCTACGGCATCCACGTAAACCGCCTGTTGCGCCGACCTTGGCAATATTTGGCGCTTGCTAGTGTGAACCGCATGGACTTCCGGATTCATGATTACCGCCTTTCCCCTCTCACCCGCGACGATCATTCGCAAGGCCGCATCAACATCCGCCGCTTCCATATCATGCCCGTCCTCTAATCTGGCGTAGAGGCCTTTCAAGACGTCCGCCGCTGCGGTGATGAGATGATTATCACCAAAAATGGTGATGGCGTTACCTCGGGAACTTAGAGATATATCCAATGTCTGCTCAATCCGCGCGAGGTGAACATTATGACTACCAAAAAGCTGAGGCAGCAGACTGTTGTCGTCAAATTCGACGGTGAGCGACGTTTGCAAGCTGTCTGGAGTCACACGGCCACTCTTCGGGTCTCTTGCATAGAACGGCCACCGGCATCCGGTGATGCCAAAATAGCGGAGAGGCTATTTGGAAGTGCTTCAATAATCCGCAACTGAGCAATCTCCCCAAGTAGCGTTTCGGGGCCCATGACATGCACCGCCTGCATATACGGGCTTCTACCAGCAAGCTGGCCGGGCTTCCGACCGTGCCGATCCAGGAGCACCGGCATAACCTCGCCAACGCAAGACTGATTGAAAGCCTGTTGATTGTCATTCAATAATGCTTGGAGGGTCGTGAGCCGGTCCGATTGGACATCTTCAGGGACCCGATCTGCCAGTGAGGCACCAGGGGTGCCAGGGCGCGGACTATAAATAAAGGAGAACGCCTGGATGAATCCGACTTCACTCACAAGTGCCAGGGTCGCCTCAAAATCCGTATCAGATTCGCCCGGAAAACCGACAATGAAATCGGACGACAGTTTGAGGCCTGGGCGGGCAGTCACCAACTTCTCAATCACACGGAGATAGTCATCCCGAGTGTGGCGCCGGTTCATGCGGTGCAGAATATTGTCTGATCCCGACTGGACCGGCAAATGCAGGAAGGGTACTAATTCGCTGACATCGCGATGGGCTTGGATCAACTTTGCGTCCATATCGACCGGATGGGATGTTGTGTAACGAATCCGGTCCAGGCCGTCGACATCGGCAAGCTCTCGGATCAGTTCCCCGAGCCCGGCTGGGCGTCCGGACCCGGAGTTTCGTCGTCCGTGATAAGCGTTTACGTTCTGACCCAACAAGGTGATTTCGCGCACACCGCGCTCCACCATATGCCGCGCTTCTGCAAGAACATCGGCGACATTCCTGGAATATTCCGCACCCCGCGTATAAGGCACAACGCAGAACGTGCAAAATTTATCGCAGCCTTCCTGAACCGACAAAAAAGCAGAGGGGCCCTCGACACGAACGTCCGGCAGAAAATCAAATTTAGGTTCAGCCGGAAAATCAATGTCCAGCACACCCTGTCCCCGGCAATTAACGCCATTTGATTTAACATCTCGTGCTCGCGTCACCTGAGCGACCATCTCCGGAAGTCGATGATAAGTTTGAGGGCCCAACACGATATCCACATAAGGCACGCGCCGCATAATTTCGGCTCCCTCAGCCTGGGCCACACAGCCGGCAACAGCGATGAGGGTATCAGATCCCCGCGCGCGGCGCTGGTCTTGCACGTTCTTATACCGGCCAAGCTCTGAATAAAGTTTTTCCGCTGCCTTTTCCCGAATGTGGCAGGTGTTAAGAATAATCATATCGGCGGTCTCGGCGCTGTCCGTAGCCCCATACCCAAGGGGTGCGAGAACATCTGCCATACGCTGGGAGTCGTAGACGTTCATCTGGCAGCCGAACGTCTTAATGTGTAATTTCTTGGTCACGAATTATGTTATATTTATCAAAATCGGGCTCATGAGTCGCTGGAATTCCTCAACGGAACGCCATAGAGTTCCATCCGGTGATCAACTAATTTAAACCCATGCTTCTCAGCGATCTTACGCTGCAGCTCCTCGACTTCTTCGTCATGAAACTCGATCACCTTGCCAGAATGAATATCGATTAAGTGATCGTGATGATCATCTGAAGATTCCTCATACCGGGCACGGCCATCACCAAAATCGTGGCGATCAAGTAGACCGGCCTCCTCAAATAGCCGCACCGTGCGGTAAACTGTTGCAATACTGATATTGTCATCAACCGCCGCAGAGCGCCGGAAAAGCTCCTCTACATCAGGATGGTCCGTTGCCTCAGAGAGCACGCGTGCAATCACCCTGCGCTGCTCCGTCATTTTCATACCGCGCTCGATACACATTTCCTCGAGCCGCGATTGAAGGCCTTGTGCCGTCATTTATCTACGTACCTCAATTTCTAAAGAGGGTGCACCCCATTCGCAAATACGTGGATGATATCATTCCTATGATCGCGTTCAAGTGCGTCCTTTGCGGGCTATTTTACCGAGCCCTATTTCCTTCGCTAGATTGCTTCTATGCTTGGCGTAGCTTGGTGCCACCATCGGATAATCTCGGGGCAATCCCCATTTTTCACGGTACTCATCAGGCGTCATGTCGTAAGACGTCTTCAAATGCCGCTTCAGCATCTTCAGTTTCTTGCCATCTTCCAGACAGATGATGTGGTCTGGGGTCACGGATTTTTTTATCGATACCGCTGGCTGAAGCCGCTCAGATGAAGCTTGGCCCGTCCCCACCGTCGCCAAGGTGGTATAAACATCTTGGATGAGCTGGGGCAAATCGTTGACCGCAAGGGTATTATTGCTCACATGCGCGGCAACGATCTCACTTGTAAGCTCAAGAAGCTCACTGCGGTTTTCCTGGTCTGGCATTTTATCTCTCTTCCTCCCTGTCTATGAAAAAGCTGAACAAAATATTTCGAAAATCGCGTGAATTTTTGATAGACCTTTTGAAACTTAACACCCTTTATTATAGATAATTCCAATGTTACTTAAAGGCTTGATGTTTTTAAACAAAAAAACTTAAGTTCAAATTTAAACAACTTGAGACGAGCACAATTTTTGCAGCCAGCAAATACTCAACCCATGGCCAACAGTGGCCGGTGATAGAGCAGAGCATCCCGGCGACCAGCTGCATTTTGATAGTAATTTTTGCGACGCCCAGTACGAACGTAGCCGGCCCCCTCATAAAGCCTGAGAGCGCTAATATTATTTTCTTCCACCTCTAGGAACACACTTGCCACGCCGCATGCGACCAAGACAACCTCTAAGGCGGACAAAAGGCGCCGAGCGGTTCCCTGCCGGCGATTTTTCGGGCGGACGCACAACGTTATGATTTCGCACTCATCCGCCGTGCATCGGTAAAGAATAAACCCGGCTGGGACATTGGTAGACCCTAACTCATAGGATGTCTTAGCCCCGGCGAGCTCCGCCATAGCGGCGGCCCCCGGCGTGTTCAAAAGTCCTGAGATGTCTTTTTCTGCCCATCCGGGCGAGAAACACACTTGATGCAGTGCCGCCAGCACTTGCGCATGATACAAGCTAACAGGGACAATATTAGATAATTCCGCTGTGATCGACATCAATTTTCCACTTAGCGCTGAATGGAAGGCGGGCGCCGGACATCAGGTGGGCGAATATAAAACGGATTGGGCGGTGCCGGCGAACGACCGGCCCCTGCCTCTGCCACCACAAGCCGTGCAAGGTCCCGGGCATCGGGAATTGCACTCTCTTGCCTATACAGATGCAATCCGAATTTATTTTCCATCTGATTAAACGCCCGTTTTACCCCATCGCCAGCCAGGGTAAGCGCATCCTCTGAACCAGTAAGATCGGTCACATAAGAAGCCAATGCCTGGCTCGGAACAGCTGCCGCCGGGCCAAGAGGCTGCCGGTTTGATCCGTACATTTGCACATAAAAGTCATCCCGCTTGGTCTCCAGGACAATCATCACTGGACCATCCCTCCAGACCGCTGACGGCAGCACGGCCATTTGCAGCTCGAATGTCGTCACACCATACAGCGGACGTCCAGTCGCGAGGGCCAAACTTTTTGCCATGGAGAGACCAATTCGAATGCCCGTAAAAGACCCGGGGCCCAACGTAACAGCAATGATCTGCAGTTGGCTGAAAGCCAGAGCGGCACGATCCATAACGGACTGGAGCATTGGGGCGAGCCGCTCAGCCTGACCACGCTCCATCTCCTCGGACACATGCGAAACAACTCCACCCCCAGACCAGACTGCGGCAGAACAGGCGTTGCCTGCCACATCAAATGCCAAAAGCGCCATGTCCGGCTCTAGCAACGGTGGTAGAATAAAACCAGGTTCTTTTCATGGTCTGACCCCCTCTTCCGGGGTTATACTAATCTAAACTGAAAAAAACAGCCCGTGCTTTCGGACAAACCTCTAATGAGCCTGATTAAAATTTCTCCCGACACACATAACGTCCAACTGGACATCGCCTATGCCACCTCGGACAATTTTACAGGGGCGCCCGTATATGCCCGAGCGGGATGTTATCTTCACCCCGAAGCAGAGACCATGTTGCGGAAGGCTCAGGCATATGCCAATGTTTTGGG
>CAXFCV010000212.1:0-6910 GCA_964000975.1 uncultured Rhodospirillaceae bacterium
AGCGGCTTATTACGGCGTGGATCGTCAGTTCTGGCCTAAACCATATAAAAGTGGCAAGGATCAGTCTTATAGATTGGCTGTTAGACAGCGGGCCGAGGAAATTGCTCTTAAACAGGTGGCTAAGCCGGCAAGCCACGGTGCCTGATAAAGTCGACGGCCCGGTCATCGCAAGGTCCAGATCTTCAACCCGACAGCGTCCCTCCTCGTAAGGGCCCCACGGGATGAGATACACTGACCGCCCTGAAAACAACCCGTAACAAGCGCTCTTCCCTTGACATGTGCGCCAATCCGCTCTTTAAACAAAGTAGGACAAGTTGTAAGTCGGTCTCCGACTGAGTTTCGGGGACTGGAAAGAAAAAAGAGAGATGGCGCACCGTCAACACAATTCAGACCAAGATACCGGCGCACCGGCCCCCGGCATCTCTCGTTCTTCAGCCTCTCTGCAACTCCTGTCTCTGGCGCTACGACTTAGTCGCCCCTGAGCGGACACAAGCCTTAGGGCATACGTTCAGGGGACAGCGGACTCTCAAGCCATCACAAGACAATCGACAAGAGAAAGGCCCAGAGCCATGAGTAATGGAACCGACTCTAACAGAGTTTATATTTTTGACACCACCTTGCGGGACGGCGAACAATCGCCAGGTGCGTCCATGAACCTGTCCGAAAAATTACGCATTTCGGAAGTTTTAGAAGACATGGGCGTCGATATTATTGAGGCTGGTTTTCCGATAGCCTCGGAGGGTGACTTCGAATCCGTCAACGAGATTGCTAAAGTTGTAAAAAAATCCGCCGTGTGTGGGCTTGCGCGCTCGAGTAAAATTGACATCGAGCGGTGTGCAGAGGCGGTTAAACCCGCGGCCAGGTCGCGTATACACACGTTTATCTCCACTAGTCCGCTGCATATGAAGTTCAAGTTGCAATTGGATCCGGAAGACGTCCACCAGGCTGTGATTGATAGCGTCACCCATGCCAGGAACCACACCGATGATGTGGAGTGGTCCTGCGAAGACGGGTCGCGCACCGAGCATGATTTTCTATGCCGGACCGTTGAGTCCGCCATTAGGGCCGGCGCGAAAACTATTAACATTCCTGACACGGTTGGCTACGCGGTACCGAGTGAATTTGGTGCCCTCATTGATATGTTGTTCAATCGAGTGCCCAATATAGATCAGGCAATAATTTCCGTTCATTGTCACAATGACCTGGGGTTGGCGGTTGCCAATTCTCTTGCGGCCGTCAATGCGGGTGCTCGCCAAATTGAATGCACCATTAACGGCTTGGGGGAGCGTGCGGGAAATGCGGCCATGGAAGAGATCGTGATGGCGCTGCGCACCCGGCAAGATAGCATGCCCTTTACCAACAATATAAAAACCGAACAAATTACCAAGGCGTCTAAATTGGTGTCCACGGTGACGGGATTCACGGTGCAGCCCAATAAAGCTATTGTTGGTGCCAACGCCTTTGCACACGAGTCTGGTATTCATCAGGATGGCATGCTGAAGAATGCACAAACCTATGAAATCATGACACCAGAGAGCGTGGGCCTCACGGAAAGTAAGTTGGTGATGGGCAAGCACTCCGGGCGGCACGCATTCCGACAGAAGTTGACCGAGTTGGGCTACGAACTAGGTGATAACGCGATTCAGGATGCGTTCAAGCGTTTCAAGGATTTGGCCGATCTTAAAAAGGACGTCTTCGACGAAGATATCGTTGCCTTGGTGGACGATGCGGTTGTTCGCAGCAATGATACAATCCAATTATTGTCGCTGGAAGTATTGTGCGGAACTGAACACCAACCACCCCGTGCGACATTATCATTGAACATTGATGGCGACGAAGTTCGGGCAGAAACTACAGGTGACGGTCCTGTGGATGCTATATTTCAGGCCATCAAGGATCTGACGTCGCAAAAACCGCATTTGCAGCTATACCAGGTGCATGCTGTTACACAGGGAACCGATGCACAGGCAGAAGTTACGGTCCGGTTGGAAGAAAATGGTAAGACTGTGAACGGCCAGGGTGCGGATACCGACACCATGGTCGCATCGGCCCGGGCCTATATAAATGCTCTTAATAAACTCTTGATTAAGAGGGAAAAAACCGCCCCTGCTGCGCTTTCCGCTTGATATTTCAGTCCACTCAATGAGATAACTCGTCTTCAGAGTTGTGAATTTGCGGTAACACTTGACAGGTAGGTGGCCGTAGACTTGTATTCAAGAAGGGTTCTTGCGGACGATCGTTGCAGCATGAGTGGGCCTGTAACACTTGGTTAATACTCTTCAAGGCATAAAGACCTGCGCATACGGCGTTTACTCGCCAAATTTATTGGAAGGCTGTGCTAACCCAGATGCTGTCGCGACTATTTGGATTTCTCTCCGCTGACATGGCGATCGATCTCGGAACCGCCAACACCCTCGTCTACGTTAAGGGCAAGAATATTGTCTTGAACGAACCGTCCGTGGTGGCCATCGCCAAAGTACGGGATAAAAAGCAAGTATTGGCTGTCGGTGAGGAGGCAAAGCAGATGCTTGGCCGGACGCCTGGCAATATTGAAGCTATTCGGCCCTTGCGGGACGGGGTGATTGCCGATTTCGATATTGCCGAGGATATGATCAAATATTTTATCCGCAAGGTTCATAATCGTAGGAGTTTTGCCTCACCCTTAGTGGTAATTTGCGTTCCCTCTGGTTCTACGGCTGTTGAGCGGCGCGCCATTCAAGAGTCTGCAGAAGCCGCCGGAGCACGCCGGGTGTTCTTAATTGAGGAACCCATGGCGGCGGCCCTTGGTGCTGGTCTTCCGGTTACCGAACCTTCGGGATCCATGGTAGTGGATATTGGCGGCGGGACGACCGAGGTGGCAGTATTGAGTCTCGGTGGTATTGTCTACGCACAGTCAGTGCGCGTCGGCGGGGATAAGATGAACGAGGCAATTATCGCTTACATCCGCCGCAATCATAATCTCCTAGTTGGAGAGAGCAGCGCGGAGCGTATTAAGGAGGAAATCGGTTCTGCTTGTCCGCCCGAAGAAGGCGAGGGTCGCACCATGGAAATCAAAGGTCGCGATCTTATGAATGGGGTCCCCAAGGAACTCGTAATCAGTGAGCGGCAAATTTCAGAGAGCCTTGCGGAGCCGATAAGCCAAATCATTGAAGCGGTTAAATCAGCGCTTGAGCACACTGCGCCTGAGCTTGCTGCCGATATCGTTGATAAGGGGATTGTGTTGACGGGCGGCGGGGCCCTCTTGGGTAACATGGATTATGTTCTCAGATACGCGACTGGTTTGCCCGTCTCCATTGCAGACGGTCCCTTGTCCTGCGTGGCTATGGGCACAGGCATGGCATTAGAAGAAATGAAGAAACTGCGTCATGTTTTGACGACTATGTATTAGTCACTTTTGAGAGAAATTATTAGATGGTGGGCAGGAAATAAGCCGCCTAAGATCCCACGTGACACGGATGTGGGAAGAACGGAAGAATCCCATGGAACAACGTCCAAGTGCTCTTTTAAGATTGGCTGCACCACTGCGGAGCTTGGTGCAGCGATTCATGTATCTGGGCCTGATTGCCGCTGCTTTTGGACTAATGCTCGTTGGCAAAATTGATGCCCTTCTGATTGATCGAATGCGCGCGGAGGTCACCAATGCGGTCGCGCCAATCGTAACAGCTTTGTCCCAGCCATTGGCAACGATTTCCGAAGCCATTGTGGCCGTCAAGGGCCTGTCCACGATCCGCGAGGAAAATATCCGGCTAACTCAGGAGAACGCCAACCTGAAACAGTGGTTGCTGGTGGCCCGGAAGCTGCAGGCGGAAAACGTTGCTCTTCATGCCTTGTTATCGTCCGTTGACGATCGTAAACCGCGGTATATTACGGCACGGGTCGTAGCAGGCACACGGGGAGCGTTTGCAAACTCCTTTGTGATTAATGCCGGGTCGGGCGATAACGTCAGAAAAGGCCAGGCAGTCCTCAATGACCAAGGTTTTGTTGGACGCGTTTCTGTTGTTGCCAAACACTCGGCCCGAGTTCTGCTGGCCAACGATATCAATTCCCGCGTGCCGATTATCATCGAAAATACCCGTACAAGAGGCATTTTGGCTGGCAGTAATACCAATCGGCCAAAGCTTATCCATTTGCCGCCCAACGCCCGCGTTACAACCAGCGAACGCGTGGTTACATCCGGGCATGGGGGTGTTTTCCCTCCGGGCCTACCTGTAGGTGTCGTGGCGTCAGTAAATGACGGCGGTGTAGAAGTCAAACTGTTCGCAAATTATTATAAGATGGAATTTGTTCGCGTCGCAGATTATGGGCTTAGCGGGTTTGTCGATACCTCGGCAGTGGCACCGGGTGCCGGGGGGAAAGTCGAAAAACGCAGATGAGTGAGATCTTTTGGCAGCGTCTGGATAGGGCCGCCCGAAGCATCACACCTTTCGGGTTGACGCTTTTTCTCGTGATCCTAAGTGTGGTGCCCATGCGAATCCCGGGATATGCGGAAATTGCTCCCGTATTGGCCTTAATGGCAGTTTACCATTGGGCGATTTACCGGCCGAATCTCATGCCGCTATGGTCTATATTTGTGCTTGGCGTCCTCCAGGACTTATTGTCCGGTGTACCTCTTGGACTTTATATTTTAGTTTTTTTGACTGTTTACGGGGTGGTTCTCTCTCAACGCCGATTCTTTGCGGGGCGTTCATTCCTGCTTTATTGGCTCGGCTTTGGCATCATGGCCTTTTGTGCCGCTGTTGAGAGTTGGGCTTTGGCCTCCCTTTGGCATCTCTCTCTGCTCAACTTTAAAACTGTTTTTTTCCAATTTCTTTTGTCAATGGGTATCTTTCCGTTCGTGGCCTGGGTATTTCTGAGGTGGCAACAAGCATTGCTAGGACCGGACCAAGATGTATCGTGATAATGATCGCTATCGGACATTTAGCAGACGCGCTGTCTTTTTGTTCGGTAGTAAATTTTTGCTGATGTCCGGATTGATCGGGCGCATGTATTACCTCCAGGTCATTGAGGAAGATCGTTACAAAACACTTGCGGATGAAAACCGCATCAGTCTTAAGCTGCTCGCCCCCCCCAGGGGCCGGATTGTCGATCGGTTTGGCCGTCCCTTGGCGGTCAATCAGCAGAACTACCGAATTTTATTGGTGCCTGAAAATGTACCCGACTTACAGATAACCTTTACGGCTCTGTCATCTATCGTTCCCATCAGTGAAGGCGAGAAAAAAAGGATTAAGCGGGAGATAAAACGGCGGCGCCGTTTTCTGCCCATTGTCATCCGGGAGAACCTGACGTGGCCCCAGGTGGCCCGTATCGAAGCCAATTCCTCGGAACTGCCCGGGCTAGTAATAGACATCGGTGAAAGCCGATTTTACCCGGATGGCGAGGCTGTGGCAGCCGTTGTTGGTTATGTTTCCGGTGTCGGGGAAAAAGATTTCACGGGTGACCCCTTGCTTGAATTGCCCGGATTTCGCATCGGGAAGGCTGGCATGGAAAAAGTACACGATCTTGCTCTCCGGGGTAAAGGCGGGACAAGCCAAGTCGAGGTGAACGCCGTTGGCCGAGAGATCAGGGAGTTGGAACGTGCGGAAGGACGGTCAGGAAGCGAAGCCTGGCTTACGATTGACAGGGAACTGCAGAATTTTGTTTCTCGCCAGTTGGGAGAAGAGTCGGCGTCGGCAGTCGTGATGGATGTTCATACGGGGGAGATCTTGTCCTTGGTCTCGACACCCAGCTTTGATCCCAATTCGTTCAATCGGGGATTGTCCCGTTCCGAGTGGAAAAAACTTATCAGCAACCCCAGGACGCCCCTAAATAATAAGGCCATTGCAGGACTATATGCCCCCGGATCAACGTTTAAAATGATTGTTGCCCTGGCTGCTTTGGAGAAGGGGGTCGTGTCTCCGAGCAGAAAATTTTTCTGCAATGGGGAGATGGAGCTTGGCAACGCGACGTTTCATTGTTGGAAGAAGAATGGGCACGGGGCCATGGATATGGTGAGTGCTATTGCTCAGTCTTGTGATGTCTATTTCTACGAGATTGCCCGCAAAACTGGTATTGATCGGATAGCGTCCATGGCGCGCCGATTAGGTATGGGGCAGATCTTGGGCGCTGGGTTGCCCGGAGAACAGGGTGGGTTAATTCCAACACGGGCCTGGAAGAGACAGGCCAAAGGTACTTCGTGGCAACAGGGAGAAACTGTGCTTGCGGGAATCGGTCAGGGATTTATCCTGACTACTCCGCTCCAACTCGCGGTGATGATCTCCCGGCTTGTCAACGGGGGGCGGGCGGTCCAACCATCCCTGACCCGTCAAATTATTTCTCAGTCTGAACATGCGTCGCAAATTCGCGTGTCGAGCGAATTCGAAAAAATAGGAATTCATCCGACGCATCTGGAGGTGATGGCACGGGCCATGGCAGCTGTTACAAATTCGCCGACAGGTACAGCATTTAAAGCGCGTATAAGGGATGGGAAACGGGCCATGGGTGGAAAGACGGGGACGGTGCAGGTCCGACGGATTTCCAAGGCTGAGCGGGAAACCGGCGTACTTAAAAACGAGGACCTGGAGTGGCATGAGAGAGATCATGCGGTCTTCGTCGGTTTCGCGCCGTTGCAAACCCCACGCTATGCCGTTTCCGTTGTTGTTGAGCATGGTGGAAGTGGATCTTCCAGCGCAGCGCCGATTGCCCGAGACATTCTGCTCGAGGTACAACGTCGGGACCCAACGCGTAAAACGGGCAATAATCGGGCCCAACGAACGCCTAAAATACAGTCTGAGCGGGTGGAGGGCTGAAGAATGGCTATGATGCCCAGCCGCCAGCTTGACTTGACCCTTGGTCAGAAGCTCTGGCAGATCAACTGGGGACTGGTGTTATTAATCACCGTGACAGCCTCTGTTGGATTTGGGATGCTTTATTC
>CAXFCV010000213.1:0-7607 GCA_964000975.1 uncultured Rhodospirillaceae bacterium
AGTTGTCCCTCAAACTCGGCCGGCACGGAGCTTTTATCGGCTGCTCTAACTATCCTGATTGCAAACACACACGCCCGTTGGCCGTTCCCAACGGTAAGGATGACGGCTCCGCCCTCACCGATAATGGACCCAAGGAACTGGGCCTTGAGCCCGAGAGTGGGTTCGCAGTAACCCTAAGACGTGGTCCCTATGGCTACTATATTCAGTTGGGCGAGCAAGAGGGTAAGAAAAAACCGAAACGGGCTACTCTCACCAAAGACATGAACCCAGTAGACGTGGATCTCAAAATGGCACTGGGTCTCCTGTCACTTCCCCGTGAAGTCGGCACGCATCCCGAAACCGGCGATATGATCACGGCGGCTATTGGGCGCTTTGGTCCCTACATCAAAATGGGGGGCACGTATGTCTCTCTGAAGGAAGATCATGTCCTTGAAGTGGGATTAAACCGCGCTGTCGACCTTATGGCAGACGCCCCTCGCCGGCCCGCGCCAGAGGAACTCGGGGTGCATCCCGGGGACAAGAAACCAATCACGCTTCGGGAGGGTCGGTTTGGGCCCTACGTACAACACGGCACCGTACGCGCGACCCTGCCCAAAGACAAGCGGGACGAAAAGCCGAGCCTGGAACTGGCAATTGAACTGGTGGATGCAAAAGCCAGCAAGAAAAAGACGGCCACAAAGAAAAAAGCGACCGCCAAGAAAAAAACAACGACAAAGAAAAAAACATCCGCCAAAAAGAAAGCGCCGGAAAAAAAACGGGCTGCCAAAAGCACCACGCCCGGGCCCGCTGGCACGCAGAGCTAGCGTTGGGTAAGCCCACCCGCAATTTGTCAACCGACCCCTCCAAACAGGATATACTGGCCTATATCCGTGATCATGCGGACGGCGTTGGCAAGAGACAATTGTCCCGCGATCTTGCCATTGGCGCTAAGAAAAGGAACTGGCTCAAAAACCAGCTGACCGATTTGCTGAGCGAAGGGACGATCGCGCTCAGCCGCAATGGCGTCTATATCGCGGCTCAGACCCTGCCGCGGGTGGCAGTCCTGAAAGTAACCGGCACCGATGCCGGTGGTGATGCCCTGGCGGTCCCCATCAACTGGCAAGAGGACCGAGAACCACCCCTTATTTTCATTAACTCAGCCCGCACAAGCCGCACGTCACCAGGCATCGGCGACCGGGTCCTGGCGCGTCTAGCGCGGGCCGGGAATGATTCCTACCGCGCCGATATTATCCGTCGGCTCGAGGGCGGGCCAAAAACAATTCTCGGTATTTTTGGCAAAAACGGGCGTGTTCACCCCGTAGTCAGAGGCAAGCGTTTTGACTACGAAGTAGCGCCGAAAGACACCATGTCTGCCGACCCCGGTGAGCTCGTTATCGCTGAAGTCTTACCGAAAAAACGCTTCGGCTTAGCTCAAGCTAAAGTCCAAGAACTGCTTGGCAAAGGAGATGGTCCCCACGCCTTCAGCCATATTGCTATTCACATGCATGAAATCCCGCATCAGTTCTCTGCCGACGTCCTGGCTGAGGCTGAGGCTTGCGGTCGGGCGTCGGCATCTGGACGGGTGGATCTCCGCGACATTCCCCTCGTCACCATCGACGGGGCAGACGCACGCGATTTTGATGATGCTATTTTCGCCAAACCCTGGGACGATGCCGAAGAAAAAGCTGGAACACAAGAGGTCGGGCTGCGGGGCTGGCATCTTATCGTCGCAATCGCGGATGTTGCCCATTACGTGCGCCCAGGTTCTGAACTTGACCGAGAAGCCCGCGAACGCGGCAACTCAGTCTATTTCCCTGATCGAGTAATTCCTATGCTGCCCGAAGCCCTATCAAACGGCTGGTGCTCTCTTAAATCAGATGAAGACCGCCCATGCCTGGCAGCGCATCTTTGGATAAGTGGGGCCGGTGAGTTAAAAACATTTAAATTTGAGCGTGCTATTTTGCGTTCACATGCACGGCTCACATACGAGCAAGTTCAGCAGGTCCGTGACGGTGAGGGGGTGAGCCTGCCAAACGGTCTGTCGCCTGACGTTATTGATTCTCTTTTTGACGCTTATGACAGCCTACTGTCGGCGCGGGCCTCTCGGCATCCCCTCGAGCTGGTAACATCAGAACCGGTGGTCACATTGGATGGGACTGGAGCGGTTACGGATCTGGGAGAGCGACCCTCCCTGGAAAGCCACCAGCTCATCGAGGAGTTTATGATTACCGCCAATATCGCAGCGGCGATGATCTTGGAAAGAGCCGAGCGATCCTTTCTCTACCGCGCTCATGAAGTTCCGCCACTCGACAAGCTGGAGTCATTTCGCGATTTCGTCGACAGTCTCGGCATGAATCTGCCTAAAGGACAGATTATTCGAGCCCGGAGTTTTAATAAGATTCTTGCACAGGCAAAAAAAAACGGCGCCAGCAGAATGGTCAGCGACGCAGTTCTCCGATGTCAGGCTCAGGCTAGGTACACCCCTGAAGACCTGGGACACTTTGGGCTTGCCTTAAGGCGATACAGCCATTTCACCTCGCCAATCAGGCGATATTCAGACCTCTTAGTGCATCGCGCTTTGATAGCAACTCTCTCCCTTGGCGAGGACGGACAAGCAGACTCATTCGACGACCTATTAGAGATAGGCGACCACTTGTCACGCACAGAAAGGCGGGCAGCCACGGCCGAACGGGAGACGGTCAGTCGTTTCGCATCGGCCTATTTTACGTCACGGATTGGTGATCAAATCTCAGGTGTCATCAATGGGGTGGCGAAGTTCGGACTATTTGTCACCTTGGAGGGACTAGGGGCTGAGGGCCTACTTCCTCTGCGCGAACTGCCGGACGATCGGTATCAGGTTGATGAGAAAAGACGACGCCTGATCGGACGGCGAAACGGGCTGATTTTCCAGAGCGGAGAACCATTGGAAGTAATCGTTCGGGAGAGTAATCCTCTGAACGGCTCGCTGACACTGGCGCTTTCAAGTAGTCCGGAACGACCCACCGTGGCGGGAACCAAAGGAAAACGTAAAGGCTTTAATAAGCGCCGACACCGCTCAGCCCGCAAATAAGAGGGATACCCTTGGGGCGCTTTAATGTACTCTCGCCCTATGAAGTTTACGAGCTCTATACTCAACTGGCGACTTCTTCAACCGGTTGTCATCTTTCTTTTAGCGGGCTGTTCCGGCACTCCCCTGCAGTCAATTGATCAGACTTTCACCGGACGCATACAAAAAACACTGAGCGCCGGCATTACTCAGATCAGCGAAAAGTATATCGAGCATGTATCGGTATCCAATCTGGCCCTGGAGGGGCTGAGGGGCCTAGATAACATCGACTCGGATTTCGTTATCGAAGCCGAAACGGAGACCCTCACAGTATATTCGAACGGACTTGCCAGACGGGAATATTTTTTACCCGCGAAAAACAATGCATATAATTGGTCTAGCCTGATGGCAGTCATCCTGCAATATACGAGAACAGGGGATACCCCCATCGCCACGGCCAGCGAGGAAAAAATATTTGAGGCTATTTTCGATGGGTCTGTGTCTCTCTTGGACCCATTCTCGCGCTATGCAGGCGCGAAAAAAGCCTCTAAAAACCGAGCCGAAAGATCGGGTTTTGGCGGCATAGGTGTAGAGATCGGATACGAGGATGCAGGAGCCCGGATCATGGACGTCTTCCCTGCGACACCCGCGGAGGCGGCAGGGCTCCAGGCCAATGATCTCATCACGCACGCGGGTAGCGTAGCCCTGGCAGGATTGCGTCCATCCAAAATCCTGAAGACCATTCGAGGCGATATCGGCTCTTTTGTCCGCCTCATTGTAGAGCGAGACGGAGGGACACCTGTCAATCTCTCCTTGAAACGAGAGCGTATCCTGGTACCCACGGTAAATTTGGTTCGTAAAAATGGCATTCTCCAAGCGACGGTTACCGGCTTTAACAACGAAACCTCCCGCCAGCTTGCGACACGAATACAATCGGCCTTCACAGATACAAAGGCTCCGATGGCAGGCATGATCCTCGATTTACGGGGCAATCCCGGCGGTGTAATGGCACAAGCAGTAATGCTTGCAGACCTGTTTCTGGTGAGCGGTAAGATTTTATCTACTCGCGGAAGACATCCCTCAAGCCGCCATGAATATATCGCGCGCGGCAATGACATCCTCAATAATCTGCCCCTGGTGGTCCTGATCAACGGCAAATCTGCGTCTGCATCGGAAATCGTCGCCGCTGCTCTTCAGGATCAACAAAGGGCAATTGTGGTTGGCTCAGCCTCTTTTGGTAAAGGGTCCGTCCAGTCTGTATCCCGCTTGCCAAATGACGGGGAATTAACACTGACCTGGTCCCAAATTATTACGCCTTCTGGATATATCTTGCATGGTCTTGGTGTACTGCCCACCGTTTGTGTCGGGGGCGACGAAGAGACCGCGGATGACGCAATCGCACGAAGCCTAGAGAAATTGTCAGAATTGGAGGAGGTCATGAATTCCCGGAAAGAGGCAGAAGTCTTCGACAAAAAGGCCCGCCGATCCTTGCGCGCGACCTGTCCATCAAATTCTCAGAAACGCGCGATAGACCTGCGGGTTGCAGAGAAGCTGATCAAAAACCCTGGGCTCTATCGCCGTATCATCGGAATATCGCCATCTATCGCCGCCGCCGTCAAATAGAGGTCACTTGACAGCCTTTCTCAAAGGACTATCCTCGGCCGCTAATTTCTTGGCATCGCTTGAGTAAATGGAGCAACCCAATGGCCAAACCTGCCACGATATTGGTAAAACTGGTTAGCACCGCAGATACGGGTTTCTATTACGTAACAAAGAAGAATCCACGTAATCTGACTGAAAAGCTGGAATTCCGAAAATATGATCCGGTTGCCCGCAAACATGTGATGTTCAAAGAGGGTAAAATTAAATAATCTAGCAAAGCTCTGGCAGCCCATGAGGGTGCCGCCCACCGTCAGTTCGGGAATGTGGCCACTGTTCCTAGAAAGCTGGAAATGGAGATGGGCTTCGAGACATATCCATCACAGCCCCCCTCCATTATCTTCTGTCTACACTCATTGCGAACGCTGTGATGGCAATGACAGGGGTGTGCACTTAAGTCTAATCGCGTTTAATCTGACGGGTTATCTCCAACCCGCTAACGTTGGACAAATTTATATCCATTAAAATGAGGTCTGGCTTATGCTCTGACATTAGGGCAATCGCCTCTCGACCATTATCAGTCTGAGGCGTGTCATAGCCGTGAGCCTGGAGCAAATCGTTGAAAAGCGTCGCGTTCAATTCATCGTCTTCATCGATAAAGATTGTTCTGCCTACCCTAATACATGTTCCAACCGGGCCGGGCCAGGTTCTGAAATTGCGATACCTAGGATGGCGACATTCCCTCGCTCAATACTTTTGTGCTCAGATACCAAAATTCAAAAATTCGCGAGATCTGAGCACTCCTCATCTCTTAGGGCAGATATCAAATTTGTTTTTTTCAAATCGTAAAATCTCAAAGTACTATTTACAATTACATCCAGTAATGAAGATATTAAATATTAGGCTCACCCTTTAAAGATTATCAGCGAACTCCT
Organism: uncultured Rhodospirillaceae bacterium; assembly: GCA_964000975.1. Taxonomy (GTDB): domain Bacteria; phylum Pseudomonadota; class Alphaproteobacteria; order Rhodospirillales; family UBA2165; genus TMED167. The sequence continues at coordinate 5,560 of CAXFCV010000213.1, forward strand.
CTCAAAAACCCCTGTTTTCCTCTGATAATTCTTCATTATCGATCTTGCCTCGTCATAGCACCATGCTTATTCTTTTGATGCTGCGATCAAGGAATAAAAGAAATGAACTCACCCTCGACCAGGTCGGCCACTAAGTTAACAGTCGTCGCTGTTGTCCCGTGTTACCGTGAAACGTTGCACGTTCTAGGTGTTCTAAAAAAATTTGATGAAACGATAAGCCATATTTTGATTATTGACGACGCATGCCCGGACGAAACAGGGGAACTAGTTCGGGAGCAGACGAATGATCCGCGAATTGAGATCATTGTGCATGACACCAATCGAGGTGTTGGAGGTGCCACTCTCACAGGCTACCGCCGTGCTCTGCAACTCAAAGCCGATATCATTGTCAAAGTCGATGGTGACGGTCAGATGGACCCTAGCATGATTAACGCCATCATCAGGCCAATTGTTACCGGTCGGGCGGATTATGCAAAGGGGAACCGCTTCTTCCGACTTGAAGGGATTTCCAATATGCCGCTGTCCCGCCTGATTGGTAATTTGGGCCTTTCGTTCGCATCCAAACTATCAAGTGGTTATTGGAAAACATTCGACCCAACAAATGGATTCACCGCAATTCACGCTCAGGTAGCCCGAATTTTACCGTTGGACCTGATTGATAATGGCTACTTTTTCGAATCTGACATGCTCTACCAATTAAACGTTACCAGAGCAGTTGTAGCCGATGTGCCCATGGAAGCTATATATGGCGAGGAAACGAGCAACCTAAAGGTCTCTGAGGTCTTACTGCCCTTCGCCCTGAAGCACACCCGTAACTTTGTGAAACGGATTTTCTACACTTATTTTTTGAGAGACTTCAACGCTGCGACCTTGGAATTGGTCCTGGGCGTTTTGTTGTTGGCTTTCGGCTTCATCTTCGGCTCCGTAAAGTGGTATGCAAGTATTGCCTCGGGCATTCCTGCCGCCACTGGAGTGATAATCTTGGCAGCATTGCCCTTCCTGATTGGCAGTTATCTCCTCATCAGTTTCTTGAATTTTGATGTGCAGAATCAGCCCGACCAGCCCCTCCATCTTGACCTCTAATCCGATGACTGCAGGGTCAAACCGGGTGAAGGGCCAGACGGCTAAAATTACTTTAAGCTCGGTCACGAGAACCTCTAGCGGCTCTCATGAAAGGGTCACAATTGTCTTACCTGTCGTAGTCTTTAATATGCTACGAGGCGCACGCGCAGCCGAAACAGGACATCGCGAGAGAAACTCTATAATTTTGGCTGTGAATGCGTGAAAATCTCTTTATAACGGTGATAAAACTATTTTCCACCCGCCGCATCCAAAAAAGATGCTAGGGTCGGCTTTGATGCCCAATTGCACGGATAAAGACACCCTAAGATGATGAAGACAGCTCATCCCGCGCTATTGCCGGCCGGTCTCGCGGACGTTTTACCGCCCAATGCCATGCTGGAAGCCAAGGCGACGGAAGACCTCATTAATTTCTTCGCTACATGCGGCTATGAGCGGGTTAAACCCCCCCTCATCGAGTTCGAAGACACCCTTACTTCGGGGAGTGGCGCGGCAACGGCAGATCAGAGTTTCCGGCTCATGGATCCTGTATCCCAGCGGATGCTTGCTGTTCGGGCCGACATGACGATTCAAATCGCGCGCATTGCTAACACGCGTTTTCCTGATGCGCCGAGGCCTCTCCGATTAAGCTATGCGGGCCAAGTGCTGCGAGTTAAGGGATCGACCCTCAGACCGGAACGGCAATTTGGACAGGTGGGCGCCGAATTAATTGGGTCAGTGCTGCCCGCGGCGGACGCTGAAGTCATCCTTTTGGCCCACCAAGCAATCGTCGAATTGGGTATTGAGGACATTTCAATAGACCTCGGCCTGCCAACTTTGGTGCCAGCAATTTGCGAATACCTTGGCATAACAAATCCTAGCGATGTTCAGCAGCTGCGCACTGCACTCAATCAAAAAGACGCGAATGCCATTACCAAACTCCCTGAACCGGCCGCGCAGGTATTTGGTCAGTTATTGAATGCCGTCGG
>CAXFCV010000214.1:0-6113 GCA_964000975.1 uncultured Rhodospirillaceae bacterium
AACAAGCCATTCTGGGGGCCGCCATGGGCGCCGCCATGACGGGTTTGAGGCCGATCGCCGAGATTATGTTCTCGGATTTTCTTGCCGTTTGCTGGGATATCGTTTGCAATCAAATCGCCAAAAGCCGTTATATGACTGACGGCCAGGTGTCCATGCCGCTCGTCATTCGGACGGCGAACGGCGGCGGTGCCCGTTTTGGAGCCCAGCATTCTCAGAGCGTCGAGAACTGGTCTATGATGATTCCCGGGTTGAAAGTGGTGGCGCCGTCATCACCAGCCGATGTCAAAGGTCTCCTGGCCGCCGCCATTCGGGATCCCGATCCCGTTATGTTTTTTGAACAAAAATCTCTTTACGCCACCAAAGGTGAGGTGCCCGACGGCGAACATGTGGAGGAGATCGGCAAAGCGAGGGTTGTGCGCGATGGAGATGATGTGACTATTGTGGCCTTGGCTGCCATGGTGCCCCGAGCCGTTGAGGCTGCAGAGCGGCTGCAGGCCGAGGAGGGGATTTACGCAAGTGTGGTAGATCTGAGGAGTCTAGTGCCTCTGGACACCACCACCATCTTCAACGAGATTGGCAAAACGGGCCGGCTAGTAACGGTAGAGGAAAATCCGCGCCTGTGCGGCTGGGGAGCGGAAGTTTCCTCAATCGTTGCAGAAGAACGGTTCTGGGACCTCGACATGCCCATCGTTCGGATCACAACACCCCATATCCCGTTGCCCTCTTCAGAAGAGTTGGAGGATATTGCTCTGCCATCGGTGGCGCGAATTTTTGAAACCGTCAGGAACGAGGTAGACTAAGATGGATGTCCTCATGCCCCAACTAGGAGAGACGGTTGCCGAAGGCACACTCACGATCTGGCACAAGGCGGTAGGCGACACTGTCGAAAACGGAGAGATCTTGTTTGAGATTGGTACTGACAAAGTTGAGATGGAAGTCCCTGCGCCCGTCTCAGGCGTGCTGAAGGTTATTAATGTTGAAGCAGGCGTAACGGTCGACGTGGGTGCTGTATTGGCAGTGATTGATGACGGCAAAAGCGATGCCGCCCAAGCAAAGACCCCCCTCGCTTCAGCGCCTGGAGCACCAAGAGCGTCTGTAGAGTCAAGAACACCCACCCGGGACCCAACTTTGCGGCTGTCGCCGGTGGTCCGGAAACTTGTGGCGGAAAATAATTTGGATCCGGTCCATATAATAGGGACGGGCCGAGACGGACGGATTAAGAAATCTGATGTCTTGGAGCACATGAAAGGCACACGTGCGGACCAGGTTCAAACAATGGCTCCCTCTGCACCGCCGGTCACTCCTAAAACTGTCGCCGTGCCGCCGCTAAAATCTGGTGCTGGCCGGACGGTTATCCCCTTCAATCGGATTCGGCGGATGACCGCGGAACATATGGTGCGGTCCAAGACAGTAAGTCCGCATGTTGCACAGGGCGTTGAGGTGGATTTCTCGATCGTTGACAAGGCGCGCAAGGAAAAAGGAATCGCGTGGAATGCGCGCGAGGGGTTCTCGCTTACGTATCTGCCCTTTATTGCGCGGGCGGTCTGTGACGCGCTCTCGGAATTCCCCAATATTAATGCGCATGTTGAGGGGGATGAGCTGGTTGTCCATGATCAGGTGAATCTCTCCGTCGCGGTGGATCTCAACTTCCAGGGTTTGGTCGCCCCAGTAATCCAAAATGCCTCGGCCATGACGGCGGGAGAAATCGCGCGTGCCGTTGCGGATTTGGCGGGCCGAGCTCGATCGGGTCAGCTGACCCAGGACGACTACCAGGGCGCGACCTACACGATTTCCAATAACGGCTCTTTTGGTACGCTGTTCACCACACCAATTATCAACCAGCCTCAGGTGGGGATACTGTCCGCGGATGCGATCACTAAGCGGCCCTGGGTGGTAACCGTGGACGGTGAGGACATGATGGCCATTCGGCCCGTCGGTGTGCTCACCCAATCCTTTGATCACCGTGCGATAGATGGCGCTTACTCGGCTGCATTCCTGCGGCGGCTGAAGGAAATCATAGAGACCAAGGATTGGGGCGCCGCGCTGCCATAGGCGTTACGCCGAATTTCAAGTTTGGACTTATGGACGTTTTGTCCTGGCACCGGTAATTGTGCGCCGTCGATAGGCGGGCTTACCCGTAAGCTAGGCCAGTAGAGGCGCGGACAACTAGTTCGGGACGGAGCTTCTGGTTACGTGGCGGTACATCAGGTTCTTCAATCTGTTCGAGGAGTATGCGGGCAGCCTCAGCTCCAACATCCAGCAGGGGCGTGTGCACCGTGGTGAGCGGTGGATTGAAGTGCCCCGCAAAGGGCATGTCGTCAAAGCCGACGACGGAGATATCTTTCGGACACCTCAGGCCGTTGGCCAACAACTCATCATAACAGCCGAGTGCCATCAAATCATTGCCAGCCACAATGGCGGTAAATTTTTGCCGGGTTGCTAGTATTTTGCTCGCAGCCCTTCGACCTGCCTCCTCAGTGAAGGCCTCTCCTTCTGCAAACAGATCAGGTTTGGCCTCAAGCCCCACCTGGGCGAGCCCCTGCACATATCCTTGATAGCGTTCAAATCCGGTCGACAGAAACTGAGGACCGGCGACATAGGCGATGTCTTTGTGCCCCAACTGGGCTAGGTGAGAGATGATCATTTTGCCGCCAATAATTTCGTCAGAGACGACGGACGAAACACCGATGTCTGTGGTTGAGCGGACGGTAAGGACAAAGGGCGTCGCATCTGCCCGGCAATCGGCCACAAGCTCGTCCTGGCGGCGGGCGGTTGCGATCACAAGGCCGTCCACATGGCGCTCCCTAAATTTGTCAAGGTTGCGTTTTGCGCGCTCTTTTGAATTGTCTGTATTGGCCACGATGACACTGTAACCGGATGCTTCTAAGACATTATCGATACCTTTAATGATTAGCGCAAACGCGGCGTTGGTCAGGTCAGGCACCATCACACCAATGGTAAAAGATCGATTGGTTTTGAGGCTTTGGGCAAAGGCGTTGGGCCGGTAACCAAGTTCCTCGGAGGCACGTGTTACCTTTTCGGCAATTTCCTCCGTCACCATCTGGCGCGTTCCTGGATTGAGAACTCGCGAGACTGTTGACGTATGTACCCCGACATGACGGGCGATGTCCCGTAGGGTTACTCTCGGCTTAGAATTGTGAACAGTCATGTGTGGATTGCCTCTTTATCTGACCGCAAGGGGCGCTTATAGTAGTTGTCGTCTGCAAACGATTGCAGAACCTTAAACAATCTAATCGATGGGTGTTAAAAAGGGAAGAGCCCATTGATTTCTATAAATTATTTTAAGGAGGCCCTCCAATGGCTCAGAACTCCCTCAAAGATTTAACCGTAGGCTGGATTGGCACGGGACGCATGGGGTTCGCGATGGCGTCACGCCTTTTAGATGCGGGCGCCGATGTTACGGCTTGGAACCGAACGCGCGCGAAAGCAGAACCCTTGATGGAAAAAGGCGGTAAAGTCGTTGATTCTCCCACCGAACTCGCGGATCGCGACGTGGTTTTTACAATGGTTGGAGGGCCGAAGGATTTCGAAGAGGTTGCCACGGGCGAGCACGGTGTTTTGTCCCAGGGCGGTCAAACCCCGGGCATGCTCATTGATTGTACCTCCATCAATGAAGAATCCTCTAAAAAGGTGCGTGACTATGCCAAGGGTGTGGGCACGGAAATGATTGATGCGCCGGTAAGCGGAAACCATCATGTCGTTGTTGCTGGGAAACTTAGTATCGTTGCATCCGGGGACGCCGCGTCATTTGAAAAAGCTAGGCCCTTCCTCGAAGCCATTGGACGCGGGGTGAGTTATGTAGGTGAGGGCGAACTGGCCCGGATGGTCAAAATCTGCCACAACGTAATGCTTGGGGTAGTTGCTCAGAATATGGCTGAAATTACGGTGCTGGCGGAAAAAGGCGGGGTGCCGCGACAGGCATTCCTTGATTTCATCAACAACAGCGTCATGGGCTCTATGTTTACGACTTACAAGACACCGGCTTTTGTGAACCTCGATATGACCCCGACATTTACACCTCCACTGCTCCGCAAAGATATGGATCTCGGCCTTTCGGCGGCCCGGGAATTAGGCGTGCCTATGCCGGTTACTGCTGCGGCGCGGGAATGCGTTCAGTCTATTATCGGTCAGGGTTACCTTGAAGAGGATTTTGCCACATTGCTGCTGCATGAAGCGGCCAATGCAGGCTTGGATATTTCGTCGGAAGAGAAGGAAGTGGATACCGGACTTTAAGAGGCAAACCAGGCTATATGGATTGCGGGTCCCCGGGTCACAGGGTGCGGGAGAAACTGGTAACGCGCTATTATAGGTCAAACAGTTTCTCTGCGTTGCCGCCCCTAATCCGGGCACGGCTATCTGAGGGTAATGCGTTTACTCTGGCCAAGCAGCCTCTCATGTCGCCCACATTATGAGGGTAGTCAGAACCATAGAGAACTCGGTCTGGTCCAGCCACCTTCAGGCACAGTTCAAGTGCGTCTGGGGTATAGGCGATGGAGTCGAAATATAATCGCTCGAAATAAGTGCTTGGCCGGTCCGAGATCACGTCCCGGCAGGGCGGCATGTTATCGAATGCGGTGTCCAGTCGGCCGACGAGGTAGGGTAAAGCTCCACCTGCGTGACTAGCGATGATATTGACCCGTTTGTAGCGGTCAAAAAATCCATCGTAAATCATGCGGGAAATGGCGAGCGTCGTGTCGAACATAAATCCAACCGAGAAGCTTAGGTTATATTTTTCCATGTCCATTTCGCCCACACCAGGAGGAGCGCCAGGGTGCATTAGAACCGGTAAACCCTTTGCATCGATAGCTGCCCAAATTGAGGCTATGGATGGATCGGTTAAGGACATGCCACTGATGCTAGCAGAGACAAATACCCCGACAGCACCCAACTTCAGTGCCCGGTGCAATTCTGTGATGGCAGCATCTGGGTATTGCCAGGGGAGGGTGGCAAAAAACCTTATGCGGTCCGAATACGTCTTTTGTTGCTCCGCCATGTCATCATTCATCATGCATGCGGTTGCGACGCTCACTTCCTTGCCGCCCCAATAGACACTGGGGCAGGTTGCGACACGATGGCGAGATCGACACCTGCGTCGTCCATAGCTTCAATGCGTTTGGCGTAGTCGAACATGTCGTCCATAAGCGTCATAAATGGTGCATCGTCGCAATGTATAACCTGTTGGCCACCCAAATTCTTGAGGGTGTAATTGCCTCCATACTTAAGTATCGCGTCGAGCCATTTATCGTTAAGCATGTGGGTGTGAACATCGATAATCTTGGTCATTCTAAATCTCGCTTTGGTTGATCATTAACCTGCCATGATACCTGGGTACCCCGCCATGGAAATTTGCAAAGTAGGAGGCATAAGATCGGACGGACTCCATTGCAATCCAACCATCGAGGGGGCGTTGAACAGGTTATCGTTGCAGGGTACTCTGGTTCTATTCTCGTACAGGCAATTTTATGAATTTTCAGGGTCTCTTAGGCGGAATTGGACAGGCTCTGTCCAATCAAAAATTCCGTCTACTTTGGTGGACAAATGCAGTTAACAGCACTGGACGTTGGCAATATAAATTTGCCGTCAGCTGGTACACCTGGGAAACCACTGAATCTCCGGCTTTGTTGGGCATTGTTGCATTTGCTGATACTGTCCCGTTGGTCTTTATGACTGTCATCGCGGGCGCATGGACGGACCGCTACAGCACCATGCTGATCATGCGGATGTGCCAGTCCGTTATGGTCGCCGCAGGAATATTAATCTCAATCTTTGCACTGACAGGGTCTCTAAATATTATTTATATAATCGTGCTGTCTTTTGTTATTGGTGCAGCAGAAGCTGTCACGGTACCCGCGCGTTTATCGGTGGTGCATCAACTCGTTCCCAGGGATCACCTCTCGTCAGCTATTGCCCTGGGTTCGGCCTCTTTCAACCTCGCAAGGTTTATCGGGCCCGCTATGGCCGGAATTTTTATTCAGGTATTTGACGTGCCTATGACGATTGCAATCGCCACTGGCATGTTTCTGGTGTTCTATTTTGGTTTGTTAGCTCTGGGGCCAGAAGAAAAGGTCCAAAACGAGAGCCCACTTCCCAAT
>CAXFCV010000215.1:0-6984 GCA_964000975.1 uncultured Rhodospirillaceae bacterium
CATTTCACCGGCCGCCAGGTCAATCATACGTTCCAAAACATAACTGGCTTCAGGACGCCCTGCCCCTCGGTAGGGCGTAGTCGATTGAGTGTTGGTATATACGCAAGTGACTTCCACATGGATGGCGGGGGTTTTGTAAACGCCTGCGAGGCCTCCCAGATTCATGAATGTTGGCACCATGCCAGAACCTGCCGTTAAATAGGCACCCAAATTGTTAGTGTTACGGATGCGCAGGGCGAGAAATTTACCATCGCCGTCAAGGGCGAGTTCGGCTTCGGTGACCACATCCCTTGCGTGATCATCGGCGATGAATCCCTCACTGCGCTCGCATACCCACTTAACGGGCCGGCCCAGGTTCCTCGCGGCGAGGAGACAGAGTCTGTTCTCCGGGAAGTGAGTGTCCTTAAGGCCAAAAGCGCCGCCAATATCTTTGGCAATCACTCGGACTTTTGTTTCTGGGACGCCCAGGATTTCTTGCGCCAATTGTTTGCGGGAGCTATGTGGGCTTTGGGTGTCGCAATACATCGTATAGCGATCTTCATATCGATCATAGGTGCCTACGCAGCCCCGGGTCTCCATCGCGTTGGTCGAAATCCGATTAATGACAAAGCGCTGCCGAGTGACATGACTGGCTTGTTTAAAGGCGGTATCGACAGCGTCTTTGTTGCCGAATTCCGCGACGTTGGAAATATTATTTGGAAATTCGTCATAGAGCTGTGGGCTCTCGGGGGCCGTCGCTAGGGCGGTGTCGGTCACCACGGGCCGTTCTTCATAATCTACCTGAACTAATTCCGCTGCGTCCTTTGCCTGCGAGAGTGTTTCTGCGACGACGAAGGCGACGGCGTCACCAATCATACGGACCCGATCACCCACTAATCCGGGGTGCGAGGCCCAGTATTCCGAATTGCCATCCATGGGGCGTTTTCGGGGAGGAAAATGGGGGTGGGTCAGGCCATAACCTGCGGCTTCAAGGTCCGCATGTGTGTAGATCGCGAGAACACCCGGTACGGCTTTAGCCGCATCCGTATCAATGGCGAGGATATCAGCATGAGCGAATGGAGAGCGAACGGTGTAACCCCATACCATATCCTGGAATTTTACATCACTCACATACTGTCCGCGCCCTGTAAGGAGTCTGGGATCCTCTGTTCGAGGTACCGGTTGGCCCATTCCAAACATCCCCATGCTCAGTTCTCCGTAAGTTAGTTTTGAGACTAATAATTTTGCAAAACGGTATTCGAAAATACAATGCAACAAACGCCATGCGGCGTCTACATGCATGCCTTTAGGCTACGGCATTTCTCTGTAGGTTAGAGTTTAATTTCCGGTTATTTGAGTCCGGGAATTTGACCTATCAGGACCAGTCCTACCACAGAGATGGCCATGCCGTAAGGGATGCCGGCGTTGGAGCCAGCCGTTGGACTTAGCCACCAGGGTTCCCATCCCCTGGGTTTCTTCAATAAGGTTGTTCGCGCGCACACGGCGATAAGGGCGATGACACCTCCAACGACGGCCACTGATAAAAGAAATTGGAGGATCATGCCAGGGCCCGTCCAGATGGCTGTCGCCGCCAGGAGTTTTACATCGCCGCCGCCAATGACCCCACGGGACGTAAGGCCGAGGCCTATCAGGTAGATCAGTGCACCTAATCCATAATGTAGGGCGTGTCCCGTGGCCGGTATGTCCAAAGTATATGCGAATGGCGCGTAAAAAGCGGCTACGGTGACCGGGCACCAATTGGGGATTGTCAGGGAGCGAAAATCAGAAATAGCTGCAGCAATTAGGGCTCCAGCAACAACCAGGACCGAGAGCCAGGACAGGAAAGGGAGTGTAATGTCCATGACCACCTTTTGTTTGGCCCTTTGGATCGGAGGCGCTCGAAAAAAGAACGGCTCTCAGAAAACTTAGTTTGCCAGATTTTTGGAGAAGTTGTCGATCATGGTGCCGAGGTCTGTGCCCACCAAAGTCAGGGAGGCTACAATCACAATCGCGATTAGGGCAGCAATCAAGGCGTATTCAATTGCTGTAACACCGGAATCGTATTGCCATAGCTTTTTTATGAGAGGTGTCAGTGACCACATCATTTCAGAGTTCACTCCTGAATTGCTCTTATTTACGCACCCTTGGACGTATATCGCATGATAAGACGTCATTAGATAGCCCACGGTCTGCCATGATCTATTTTCGGGCCTAATAAACCGGCTGAACGTCGCAAAAATCAAATTTTGAGTCAAGTTGCGAGGGTTTAAACATCATACCTAGTACTGTTAGTTTGTTGATTTAAGTGGCGGAATTTTTAGCAGATCAGCTCTCGTTCACTTGTCAGAATATTTTCCTCGAAACCCGTGTTCGGATACTCGGCCGGCCCTTATCACTCAATAGCAACTCGAATCATGTGGTCTCTTTTTTGAAATATGCTGGATTATGAATTTCTATCGCTCGTTGCGCATAATCCTTTAGCAAAGCAAGTGCGGCATCGTGGCGTGACGTCTTTGGATCGTATTCACCTGCCCGGATGGCCCGCGCGAGTGTCCTGAGAGCGGCATCATTTAACATCCATAATCCAGAGTCCCGAGGGTTAAACTCTTCCTCATCAGGTCTAATAAAATTCTCTTGCGTTCCACCCAGTTCCTCGACCACTGGGACCGTATCATCAGCAACTACGCGTGCAGCGATGCTGAGCGCGTTGGCCATCATTAAAGTATCGTAACGCCGGCGCTCGAAATCTTCTTCGGTGTATTCATCCCGGAGGAGATCTCTCACGAGTTCCAGGATCTGGATGATGTCAGGTCGCATCCTCATGGCCTTGTCTGTTCCGTCATCTGCATCATTTCCCACTCCAACTGGGGAGCAATATAGGCTGTGAGGGCTGGCTCCAATGATCGCTCGCCCTGGGTTGCGAAACGTTCACCTTGCTCCCGAGCGATGATGGCCCAGCGAATATGCGCCATCACTTCCCAGAACCAGACGGAATCAGTATCTATAGGTGTCCCACCTGCAGCAGAATAGCCAGCGTAAAAATCTTCTCGTTTACCGAGACCGCCAGCATCCCTATCGGAGAGCCCAAACCGCCAGCATTTCGCGCAAAACCATCCGACGTCTTCCATGGGATCGCCCCAATCTGCAAATTCCCAGTCCAAAACACCGGTGAGGTGATTATCCTTAATCATTAGATTGCCTATTCGAAAATCGCGATGACAGAGGGTCGGATTTGCGGGTTTTGGCAGGTGCCGTTCACCCCATCTCAAACCCCATTCCAAAATGGGAGCGGCCTGGGGGAGAGCGTCCAGTGCATTGCGGTAGCGCAGGATGGCGGATTTGGCCGGCTGATGCGTTTTCTTTCCGAGGAAAGAAAGTACGCTGAGGCTAGGTTTCACACGATGAATGAGCGCGAGCTCCCGCCCCATTTGGGTGAGCAAGTTACGACGGTCGGAACGGGTCCTGTCCTCCCGTGTAATCACGCGGCCATCCGCTGAACCAACAATTTTTTGCATCAGGAAAAATGACCTTCCCAAGACGTCTATGTCCGTACATAAATAGAGCGGTTTGGGCACCTTAATTCCGCTCTGGTGGGCGAGAGTAATGAGTGCGAACTCTTCCGCCCGGCTTCGGCTATTGCCAATTGAGGTGATGGCATCACGTCTGAGAACAAGCTCATGCTTCCCCCCCATCGGGCCGCCATCAAAAGATACCGCGATCAACCAATTCTCCTGGATGGCGCCGGCTGTTAATCGCTCGGCTGAACTGATTGATACTGAACGGGCGTGGCTTACATGTCGTAGATAAGCTTCTAGCCGGGGACAAAATGACTCCATGCCAAAGCATACACCAAATGCTTATTTCCCAGCTAGTTCGCTTAATCTGGCTTCCCGAAAAGCAATATACAGGCCGGCGCCTACGACAAGTCCGATTCCGGCCCAGGTCACCGGACCTGGAAGTGAGTCAAAAACGATCATGCCAAACAGCGTGGCAGCAACTAGTTGCGTGTATTGAAACGGCGCCAGTGTGCTCGCTGGAGTGTACAAAAAAGCTGTAATTAAAAAAATCTGGCCTAAGGTCGCAAATATTAGAAAGACTAAAATTAGAACGAAATCCTCGGGCGGGGGGACCGACCAGGTGAATGGCAGGACAGGCAGCAGAAGGACAACCCCAAGCATGGCTGTATAAGTCACGGCAGCTAGCGGCGGCTGGACTGCAGCGAGCCTTCTATTTGCGACGTAGAACAAGCCTAGGCTGATGCCTGCGGCTAGCCCGATGAAGTAACCCTGGCGTTCGCCCCCCAGGTCCGGCCGTAAGATAACTAACATCCCCACAAATCCCATAATCACCGCTAAAGTACGATGCAGTCCCAGTTTCTCGCCCAATAGAAGGGGTGAGGCTGCTGTCACAACTACGGGAGCAATGAACACCATGGCCGTGGCATCGGTGAGAGGAATGAAGTTGAGGGACCAATAAAACAGAGCAACCCCGACAATACAAAGGCTCCCCCGAAAAGTTTGTGCTCCAAGAGGTCGGGGTTGAATGATGGCAGCGCCGTATTTTTTGCAAATGATCGGGATTAAAACTAGGCTGGTGAATACCATTTGGACCCAGATGAGCATGAGGGGGGAATACTCGACCCCTAAGATTTTCGCGATACCGTCCTTCACCGCGTTCAAGGACAGGGCTATTACCAGACAGATAATTCCCAGTAGATGAGGTGCCAGAAGCCGGGCGCGCGCCACAGTGGTTAGTCTCGTGTGGGGATCGCGCCCGTTCTGTGCTGGCGATAGTTCGCCAGTAAAATGGCTGCGAATATAAGAAAGAAGCCGATGACCACCCTCGCGGTAATGGGTTCGAATAGTAGCCAGGCTGCCAAAAAAATCGCCGTAACCGGATTGAGCCCCACTGTGATCGCGGCCTGGGTCGGTGTTATCCGCTGTAATGCCTGGCCCCAAGAAAACATCATTAGCGCTCCGCCCGGTACTGTCAGCAGAAAGACAATGAACCAGCCAGTTAGATCAAACTCTAGGGATCCAGAGAACGGACTCTCTATAAACATGGCAAGGATGAACAATAAGGAAACTCCGACAAGCATGGTGAAGATCATTACTGGCAAATTTCCGTACCGAATCAGATATTTACCTGAAAAAACGTTGAACGATGAGGCACAGAGCATTCCCAAAAACATATACATATCGCCCCGAAGCGCATGGGGAGCGATATCCTCGACATTTTCGCCCAGAGCAATCATGGTACCGACGATGGCAGTCAGAACAGCCACAACCTTTAGGAGGGTCAAGCGCTCGACCCCGAACAAAGCGGCCATAGACATCGTGATGAGAGGCATGGTGGCAAACAATAGGCCTCCTCGCGCCGCTGTCGTGTCGGCCAGTGCGGTGGCCATGAAAAACGGAAATGCGGCAAACATCACTGCTCCAATGAGCGTTAGGGCGGCCAAATCTTTGCGGGCGAAAATTGGCAGCCGGATTTTTGCGACCATGAAACCCAGCAATATTATCGCCGCTCCGCCATACCGAATGGCGGTCAGAGATAGAGGTTCAGTATCTTCGATGATCATTCGGGTAAAGACCACGGTCGTGCCGCCCAAAGATGTGGACAAACAGGCCCAAAATATTCCCCAGAGGTTAGTTTTCAGATTGACGGGAGCAGCTGACATAATGGTCTGGTAGTGTCTTGTTCGGGGGCAAAAGGATGACGTGGCATATAGGCCTGGTGAGAGACGGTCAAGCGTGCCTCAGCCAACTGGCGAGCCGATCTTAGACCCGCGCACCCTCGGGCAGGTAGATTAATTCGATCAGCACGCCTTCGGGATCCTGCAGAAAAATCTGGCGAATTTCCGTGTTATCAACATCACTGGTACGATAAGAAATTTCATGGGAGTCCAGGTGGGCCCGCGTGGTTTCATAGTCTTTGATCCGAAGTGCAAAGTGCGAAATGGAAGCATCCTTGGAACCTGTGAGCATTTCATTATTCGGGTGGGTGCGAATGATGTGCACGACCGGTTTGTCACCCGCGTACATCCAGTAACCCGGTCGATCAAATTTCGGGCGGGGGCCCTCTTTCAGGCCAATAATCTCTCGGTAAAATCGCGCGGACCGTTCAACGTCGTCAGACTCAACGTTTACGTGATCAATGTTTGAAACTTCAATAGACATACAAAGAGTATGCCTTGTCGGCTCGCCTTCGGAAAGTGTCTTCGGAACTTCTGCGGTTACTTTTCACGGTATTCAATGCGGATCAGGACTGGCATTTCTGTAAGAATGAGTTGAGAATGGGCGACATCTGGGGAGGAAATTCACATGTCAAAAGCACTTGTCGTTACCGGGGGCAGCAGAGGAATCGGGCATTGTGTTTCATTGGGGGCCGTTGGCGAGGGATGGGACGTATGCGTTAATTATGTCCGTAATGAAGAGCGGGCCCGCGAAACGGTGGCGCAGATCGAATTGGCTGGAGGCCGGGCCGTTGCCGTCAAAGCCGATATCGCCAAGGAAGAGGACGTTATCCGCTTGTTCGCGACCTGCGAACAGGAACTTGGGCCAGTAAAGGGCGCGGTGAACAGCGCAGGTATCGTAGAACCTTACGGCCTCATGGAAGATCTTAATTACCAAGAGATGCTGCCGCTTATCGATATCAACGTTAATGCGGCCCTGATCGTATCTCGGGAAGCTGTTCGCCGGATGTCTCCCCGTCTTGGTGGGGATGGCGGCTCAATCGTGCTGCTGTCTTCGGTGTCTTCCCGCCTGGGCGGTGCTGGTTACTGTATACCCTATGCAGCCTCTAAAGGGGCCGTCGACGCGCTCGGTTGGGGACTTTCTCAGGAGGTGGCACGAGACGGTATTCGCGTCAATGTAGTGAGCCCCGGTCTAATCGATACCGAAATACAACCGGCGGGCCGGGTCGAGAAAGACGGCCCCAACCTTCCTGCGGGCCGAGCGGGAAGGCCAGAGGAAGTGGCGAAAGCGATCCTTTGGCTTCTATCGG
>CAXFCV010000216.1:0-8874 GCA_964000975.1 uncultured Rhodospirillaceae bacterium
CCAGCCCACTATTATCGCCGCCGCCGCCGCGCTTGCCGCACACATAACTGGCCGGCCCGCAAAATATCGTATGCGTCGGGATGACGACATGGTGGTCACAGGCAAGCGCCATGATTTTGACTTCACCTATGAGGTGGGTTTCGATCATGATGGCCGGATCGAGGGGATCGACGTTGTTATGGCCATGCGTTCGGGTAATGTGGCTGATTTAAGTTCCGGCGTTCTTGCTCGGGCACTTTGTCATGGCGACAATTGCTATTATCTTCCAGCAGTTCGATTCCAGGGGTATCCGTGTAAAACGAATACAGTCTCCAACACCGCCTTTCGAGGCTTTGGGGGCCCACAGGGCATGTTCGTGATAGAGGTTGTTCTCGAACATATTGCCCGCGAGATTGGTAAACCGGTCGAGGATATACGCTCGGTCAATTACTATGGCACGGACGATCGCAATATCACCCCCTATGGTCAGACAATCAAAGACAATATCATCTCCGAGCTCACGGAAAGTCTGAAGAATGCCGTCGATTATGAGCGTCGGGTGGGGGAGGTGGAGCGGTTTAATGCCCATCAAACCAGCTTGAAAAAGGGTATTGCCCTGATGCCCGTAAAATTTGGGGTCTCGTTTAATACGCCTTTGCTCAATCAGGCCGGTGCGTTGGTTCACGTTTTCACGGACGGCAGTGTCCATTTGAACCATGGTGGCACGGAGATGGGACAGGGGCTATTTACTAAGGTCGCTCAAGTGGTCGCAACGGTTTTCCAGATTGACATCGACAATATCAAAATCTCATCAACACGCACGGACAAGGTGCCGAATACTTCAGCGACGGCCGCATCCTCAGGCTCTGATCTCAACGGTATGGCGGCCTTGAATGCTGCGGAGACGATCAAAGGCCGAATGGCTGGCGTTGCGGCCGATCATTTTGAGGTCGCATCAAACGAGATTGAGTTCCGCCAAAACAGGGTCTATGCGGGCAATAAGAGCCTATCGTTCGCGACGCTAGCCCAAATGACGTGGGCGGCGCGGGAATCTCTATCCTCAACCGGATATTATAAAACGCCTGAGATCAATTGGGATGCCAAAACGCTCACCGGCAATCCGTTCTATTATTTTACTTACGGCGCTTGCGTTTCCGAAGTGGTGATCGATACGCTCACAGGCGAATCGCGTGTGCTGCGTGCCGATATTCTCCAAGATTGCGGCAAGTCCCTGAACCCGTCCGTCGATTACGGCCAGATCGAAGGAGCCTTTGTACAGGGCATGGGATGGCTGACATCGGAGGAGCTAGTTTGGGATGATGAAGGAAGACTTTTGACTCATGGGCCCTCAACCTACAAAATACCCGGTAGCCGGGACGTCCCCCCGGAGCTTAACATTCACATACTAGAGGATGCCCCGAACCGTGTCCCCACTATTTTCAGATCCAAGGCTGTTGGCGAGCCGCCCCTTATGCTTGCGCTTGCGGTCTACTTGGCTATCCGGGATGCGGTCGGCCGCCTTGGAGGCGGAGGACTGATGCCAGTGCTCAATGCACCTGCGACGCCCGAGGCCATCCTGACGGCCGTAGACGATATCAGGCGACGAGCCGGAGCGGGTGTACAATAGATGATTGAGCCGAGACTGGAACTCACAGCGATCACGAAACAGTATCCTGGAGTCCTCGCCAACAATAATGTGAACCTCAAAATTATGCCGGGAGAAATACATGCGCTGTTGGGAGAGAATGGCGCCGGCAAAAGCACGCTCGTGAAATTCATCTATGGCGTACAGAAAGCCGACTCCGGCCAGATGCGCTGGGAAGGGAAAGACCAAGAAGTAAGTAGCCCTAATGTCGCCCGAAAACTCGGAATTGGGATGGTATTTCAACATTTTTCTTTATTCGATGCGATGACCGTTGAGGAGAACATCGCTGTTGGAATCTTGCCGGAACTGGCAAAAGGTGACCTTGCACATAGGATCACTGAGATTTCACGGCAATACGGTCTCCCGCTTGATCCCAAACGATACGTTCATACTTTATCTGTCGGCGAGCGTCAGAGGATCGAAGTGGTGCGGTGCTTGCTTCAGAGCCCAAGGCTGTTGATCATGGATGAGCCCACATCCGTGCTGACCCCGCAGGAAGTCCGCGAGCTTTTTAAGACACTGCGCAGCCTATCTGAGGAAGGGGTTTCAATTCTTTACATCAGCCACAAACTGCAGGAGATAATAGATCTATGCCATAATGCAACTATCATGCGAATGGGGGAGGTCGTGGCTACGTGTAAACCCGAGAATGAAACGCCTCGATCTATGGCGGAGATGATGATGGGCGCCAATCTGATCGCACCAGAACGGCCCGATAGGCGCACGCCAGGTCCGGTTCGGTTGACCGTTAACAATCTATCCGTCGTTTCTTCAAATCAGCATGGTGTTGATCTAAAGGACATGAATTTTGACATTCATGCAGGGGAAGTGCTTGGTGTTGCCGGGATTGCCGGGAATGGTCAGCGGGAGTTAATGGATGCACTCAGTGGGGAGGTGCCCGTTGACGCCGAAGCATGTGTAATTATTGACAACCACAAAGTGGGCCGGTCCGGACCTGCGGACCGCAGAAATGCAGGTATGGGGTTTGTTCCAGAGGAACGGCTCGGGCATGGTGCCGTACCAGAAATGTCTCTGTGGGAAAACGCCTTTCTGTCTGGCGCTCAATCCATGAGCCTTTTGGACAAGGGTTTCATCCGGAACAGAGAATCTGCTGATTATGCAAGAAATATTGTTCGGGAATTTAACGTGAAAACGCCCGGGGTTGAAAATGCAGCCAATTCTCTCTCGGGTGGTAACCTGCAAAAGTTTATTTTTGGACGCGAGATTTTACAAGGCCCCGGCGTAATCGTTGTGCTCCAGCCCACATGGGGTGTGGATGCAGGTTCAGCCGCAGCAATCCGGCAGGCTCTGATTGATTTGGCGGGCACGGGCGCCGCGGTGCTGGTTATCTCGCAGGATTTGGAGGAATTGTTTGAAGTGTCGGACCGGATTGCCGTGATATGTGAGGGTGTAATTTCCAGTCCTCGCGCTGTATCAGATATTACGGTTGATGAAATCGGACTTTTGATGGCCGGGATTTCCGAGCCATCTAGTTCTGCGCGGGAGGCCACGGATGGCCATTAGACTTGAGCCCCGCAGCGAGGTCGCGCAGGGTATGATTTATGGTTCTCCACTTGTGGCAGTGGCTGCCACCCTTGTTTCTGGCCTGGTCCTATTCGCCATCCTTGGTGTGAGCCCGTTGGACGCGTTATTTACATTCTTTATCTCACCGGTCTCCAGCTTGGACGGCTGGACGGAACTATTTGTCAAAGCAACGCCGTTAGTATTAATCGCGGTGGGGCTATCGTTTGGCTTCCAGGCCAATGTCTGGAACATTGGGGCAGAGGGCCAACTTACGATAGGTGCCCTTGCGGGTGGTGGTCTTGCCTTGTTATTTTTTGAGGCTGAAAGCGTGCTTCTCCTGCCTGCTATGATGATTGCCGGAATTTTAGGCGGCATGGCTTGGGCCGCCATACCGGCTCTTCTTAAGACAAGATATAATACTAACGAAATCCTCACGAGCTTGATGTTGGTATACGTGGGCCTCCTTGTATTAAGCTGGTTAATTCACGGACCATGGAAGTCACCGGATGGCATGAATTTCCCAGAGTCAAGATTGTTTCATGACCAGGCTACGCTCCCAGTATTCGTGTCCGAGACCCGTCTTCATATCGGCTGGCTCATTGCTCTCGCCGTTGTTCTTACCGGTTGGATTGTGATGGCTCGACATATAATAGGCTTCCAGGTCAAGGTAATCGGTATGGCTCCGATGGCTGCACGATTCGCCGGATTCAATGAAAACAAGATCATCTGGACAGCCCTGATGATTAGTGGGGGGCTGGCAGGCCTCGCAGGAATGATCGAAGTGTCCGGTCCAATAGGCAAGATTCAGCCGATGATCTCGCCAGGCTACGGCTTTACCGCGATAATAGTAGCATTTTTGGGCAGGTTACACCCTGTAGGCGTGCTATTTGCTGGTATGTTAATGGCACTCACCTATCTCGGCGGTGACGCTGCCCAAATTGAATTAAACTTGCCCAACGCCGTTACCGGCGTATTCCAGGGCATGCTGCTATTTTATCTGCTTGCCTCAGATGTTCTGGTAAAATACCGAATAAGACTTGCACCCTCGGCACCCATTATATCTAAAACTGGGCCCAGCAAATGATTCCGGATTGGCTTACACCGGCGATCATGACGATCGTCACTGCCTCCACACCGCTTGTTTTCGCAGCCGTTGGCGAAATCATGGTGGAAAAATCGGGCGTTCTCAACTTGGGTGTTGAGGGCATGATGATAATGGGGGCTGTTGCGGCGTTTGCCATTGGTGTAACCACTGGCAGTGCGACACTTGCGATCCTATTTGGGGCGTTGGCAGGCCTTTTGCTGGCTTTAATTTTTGGTTTACTTACACTGAATTTACGAGCGAATCAGGTGGCGACAGGATTGGCGTTAACCCTGTTCGGTCTCGGATTAAGCGCTCTAATCGGCCATGCCTTTGTGGGTGAAACATTCCCTGGGCTTCCCAAGCTTGACATTCCTATCATCTCTGAATTTCCAATAATTGGCCCGCTAGTCTTCGGCCAGGATTTTTTAGTTTATATGTCGGTCGCGAGTGTTATTTTTGCCGGCTGGTTTCTTAATAGAACCCGCTGGGGGCTCGTGTTGCGCGCCGTAGGCGAGAACCACGATGCAGCCCATGCGATCGGCCACCCGGTGAATTTTGTTCGCATGATGGCGGTTCTTTTTGGTGGCTCTATGGCAGGCCTCGGAGGCGCATATCTCTCTTTGGCATACACGCCGCTATGGGTTGAGAATATGACCGCTGGGAGAGGTTGGATAGCGCTTGCACTCGTTGTCTTTGCATCCTGGAGGCCGGGCCGAGCGATTTTTGGAGCCTATCTTTTTGGCGGGATAACAATTCTCCAATTGCATGTTCAAGGATTTGGTGTTGCCATAGCACCCCAGCTTATGTCTATGCTTCCATATCTAGCAACAATTGTTGTTTTAGTGTTAATCTCGCACGACGTTAATCGGTTTAAGCTGAGTGCGCCGGCTAGTTTGGGTAAAACTTTTCACCCTTCTCAATAGAGTATCCTGCAAATAGGAGGTTTAATTGAATAAAAGTAGTCTTATTGGTGTTGGTCTCGCGGTCGTTTTGATAGTTGCCTTATTATCATCTGTGGGCCAAGGGCCGTCAGAAAAAGCAAAAGATGATGGTAAGCTGAGTGTTGGTTTTGTGTACGTTGGCCCGATAGGTGACCATGGATGGACATATGAGCATAATGCGGGGCGCCTTGCGATTGAAAAAGCGCTTGGCGATAAAGTGAAAACGACTTACGTCGAGAAAGTTCCCTATGGTCCAGATTCAGAGAGGGTAATAGGTAAACTCGCGTCGTCTGGAAGTGATCTGATATTTACCACCTCTTTTGGTTATATGGACCCCACGATCAAAGTAGCAAAAAAATATCCGAATGTGAAATTTGAACATGCTACTGGCTACAAGCGTTCGGACAATACTGCGACATACTCCGGGCGCTTCTATGAGGGTCGTCATGTTGCGGGGCTCATCGCGGGAAAGATGACTAAAACCAACACAATCGGTTATGTCGCCTCGTTCCCTATTCCAGAGGTCATACGGGGCATTAATGCGACGATAATCGCAGCCCGCTCCGTAAATCCGGACGTGAAAATTAAAGTCATTTGGGTCTCTTCCTGGTTTGATCCGGGTAAAGAAGCCGATGCCGCTAAAGCGCTAATCGATCAGGGTGCTGACGTCTTATTCCAACACACTGACTCCCCGGCACCCGTCCAAGTTGCAGAGAAACGCGGTATCTGGGCATTGGGACAGGCATCTGATATGAGGCAGTTCGGGCCTAAAGCACACCTTACGGCTATTATCGATGATTGGGCACCTTACTATGTCGCTCGCACAAAAGCTGTCATGAATAAGACCTGGACGTCTGGTGATACCTGGGGTGGATTTAAATCCGGAATGGTGCGAATGGCCCCCTATAATAAAGCGATTCCGGCTGATGTAGTGGCACTTGCCGAAAAGGCCCGAAAGGGTATTATCGATGGATCCGTGCATGCATTCCAAGGTCCGATCAAAGACCAGGCCGGTAAGGTTGTCGTGAAAGCAGGCGAGCGGGCCTCAGATAAAATGCTACTTGGCATGAACTTCTATGTTGAGGGCGTGGACGGTAGTATCCCCAAATAATAGTATTTGATATAGATAAAGTTGCGAGGGTGGCAGGGCACAACCAGGTTCTGCCACCCTTTTTTTGAGAGTAGATAGTTTTGCCCGGCGTAAGAGTAATTAAAGGTCGAGTGTTGAGCTTTAATAGCGATCCATCTCTTGAGGGGGCCGAGGCAGTCTCTTTTTGGGAGAGAGGCGCGGTAAGAATTGAAGATGGGCTAATATCAGCAGTTGGAAGTGATCTGAGCGTTCCGGAAACAGTCAGTGTAATTGACTATGGTGATCAGCTTATTTGTGCCGGATTCGTAGACGGTCACGTGCATTATCCTCAGATCAATATTGTGGCGTCCTATGGCAAGCAATTATTGGATTGGCTAACCACCTATACATTTCCCGAGGAAATACGGTTCTCAGATTCGGCAATTGCCCGAGAGGCGGCCAAATTTTTCTTAGATGAGCTGTCAAAGAATGGGTTTACGACAGCTGCAGTGTATTGCAGCAGTCATCCACTATCCGTTGATGCGTTCTTCACCGAAGCTAGTATGCGGAACCTCAGGATGATAGCGGGCAAAGTCATGATGGACCGCAATGCGCCCGAGGAACTATTGGATACCGCCCAGTCTAGTTATGACCAGTCCAAGGCTCTAATCGACATTTGGCACAGAAAAGGTCGCAATCTCTACGCAATCACGCCTCGTTTCGCCCCTACCTCGTCGCCGGAACAACTAGAGTTAGCGGGCGCATTATTCAAAGAGTCAGAAGGTGTCTATGTTCAGTCCCATGTATCTGAAAATTTAGATGAGATTACATGGGTTCGAGATCTTTTTCCCAGCGCAAAGTCGTACCTAGACGTCTACTCCAAGATGGGGTTGCTGGGCCCTCGTTCTCTCTATGGTCATGGAATTCACTTTTCCGATAAAGAAATTGCGATGGCAGCTGAGACTGGAACCGGAATCGTGCACTGTCCAACGTCCAACCTCTTCATTGGTAGTGGCCTATTCCAGTATCAAAAATTGAGAGAGGCCGGCGTGTCACTTGCGCTTGGGACAGATGTTGGTGGGGGGTCATCTCTCTCGCCGTTTGCGACGATGAAAGCCGCATACGAAATTTCACAGCTTCAGGGAATATCATTGTCGCCAGAGGCTCTGTTCTACGCAGCGAGTTTGGGTGGTGCCATAACACTGAATTTGGGTGACCGGATAGGTCGGGTTTCGGCAGGTTATGAGGCGGATCTCGCGGTGATCGATCTCGAGTCCACCCCGCTTATACGAAATCGAATGAAAACAGCAGAAACATTGCGCGATCAGCTGTTCGCACAAATAATTCTTGCCGACGACCGGGCCATTCGAGCAACTTATGCCAGTGGAGAATTAATCTACGACCGAGGCGCGTGATCCTATTCTCTCGGGGAATCACGTAGCACGGCTCTCAAGGGTGTTAATGTATCGTCATAATCAAGATCTTCGAGAACAAGTCTCTGTTTCAAAACCATTACAGTATTTTTGAAAACTAGGCAGCGTCGCTTGGCGACTCGGCGAGCGGTGCGACATATTGCGGTTCTGTATCCCAGGGAAAGAATACCCAATGGTTTTGAGGGACTTCATGGACAAATGTATCAACATAAGGAATGCCCTCTGGTTTGGCATAGACCGTCGCAACATGGCATTTCGGTAAAAAATCGCGAGCCGTTTTCATCGTTGTGCCCGTATCCACCAGATCGTCAATCATAAGCCAGCCCTCACCCCCATCAGCGACAGCTTCATCAGGTTTTTTTATGATATTTACGTCACCTATAAATTGTTTGTCATAGGTGGCGATACAAAGAGTGTCTATCCGTCGGATTTCCATCTCGCGGGCAATGATCGCTGCGGGGACCAGCCCGCCGCGGGTGACCGCAATGATACCTTTCCACTCACCTTTTCCGATGAGCTTACGAACGAGGGACTTACCATCTTGGTGTACTTGGAGCCAATTTACATGGTGATCAACCACATCTGTCCGGAGTTCGCTCATGGTTCTGTAAGTCCTGCATGCCGTTTTTCGTAACGGTCAAATTACTCGGAATCTTATTAGGGGTAATCTTACCATGGTGTCGGATGAGGGCAAGGCAGGGGCCGCCTGAATTCTCATTTGATGCCCTCGACAAGCTGTCAGAATATGGCTAGTAGATTGGTGTGGCGCCGTTCCCTAAGGGGGTCAAAATGAAATACCTGAATTCCGTCTCTTACGTTTTCCTGATCGTTTTGGTGAACTGGTTATTTACTGTGGTGCCCCTGGTGGAACTACCTGGTGGGACCATGTGGCCGCCGGTTTCGCTGATGGTTGGTTTCATCTTCGTGGCTCGTGATTTTGCCCAACGAGAGGTTGGTCATTGGGTTTTAGCCCTCATGGCCGTAGGGGTGGTGCTCAGCTATTTCATGGCATCGCCTCAAGTCGCGTTTGCAAGTGCGACCGCATTTCTGATCAGTGAACTTCTCGATTGGGCGGTGTATACATATACCAAACGTCCGTTGTCGGAGCGCATCCTCTACTCCAGTGTGCTTGGTACTCCCGTCGACAGCATCGTGTTCCTCAGTATGCTGGGATATTTCTCGATCGCCGGGGCAACCGC
>CAXFCV010000217.1:0-2535 GCA_964000975.1 uncultured Rhodospirillaceae bacterium
CCGAGCCAAGGGCACCCGCTAGACCGTCAAACACTGGTTTTCCGCCAATTCCGCCTAACAGTTCATCAACCGCGTCTTCCGGGTGCGGCATCATCCCAAGAATGTTGCCACGCTTGTTATATATGCCGGCAATGTTTCGCTGCGAGCCGTTAGGATTGTGGTAACTGGTCACAGCACCGTCCGGCCCACAGTAGCGCAACGCAACCCGGCCTTCACCGTCAAGCGCATCAAGCGTGGCTTTATCGGCAAAATAATTGCCGTCTTGATGAGCAATGGGAACGGACATCACCGTGCCAGTTTCATAACCAGACAGAAATGAGGCACCATTATTTTCCACCTTCAAATGCACATCCTTGCAAATGAATTTCAAGTGGGCATTCCGCAAGAGCGCGCCCGGTAAAAGCCCAGTTTCCGTCAGCACCTGAAATCCATTGCAAACGCCCAGCACGTGTACCCCCGCTTCGGCCTGTTTTTTAACCTCGCTGATGATGGGCGAGTGGCCAGCTATGCAGCCAGGCCGGAGATAATCTCCGTATGAAAATCCGCCCGGAATCACGATAAGGTCGACAGCCGGAAGATGGGTTTCACGATGCCAGACCTCGACCGGATTTGCCCCTGCAGCGGCCAGTGCCAGCACCATATCGCGCTCTCGGTTAGTTCCGGGAAAGACGATGACAGCAGATTTCATGGGTGAGTCTTCTTACGCCTCGATTTCAATAATGTAATTTTCTATAACGGTGTTGGCGAGGAGCTGGCGGCACATGGCATCGACTTTTTCCTGGGCAGCCGACTCGGTAGAACTCACTAGATCAATCTCGATATATTTTCCCTGGCGAACATCTTTGACCCCATCAAAGCCCAAACTTTCGAGAGCATGGCCAACTGCCTTACCCTGAGGATCATGAACCCCGTTTTTTAGAGTCACATGTATTTTAGCTTTCACCGATTGTCCTCTCTTGATCCGCGTTTACTGCACTAGCCGAAGGCCCTCTGCCGAAAGATGTTCAAGATCCGGTAACACACCCAGCCGCGCGGCAATCTCTTGATAGGCCTCTTCAATTCCCTCCCGATCCTGACAGAATCGTTCATTTTCGAGGTTCTTGTTAGTCTCTACATCCCACAGGCGGCAGCTGTCAGGGGTTATCTCGTCGGCCAGCAGAATTCTTACCTGGTCGTCTTCCCAGTAGCGGCCGAACACCATTCTAAAATTTATAAGCTTGATGCCGATGCCGGAAAAAAGGCCGGATAGAAAGTCATTGGTCCGTAACGCAAGACTCATGATCTCGTCCAGCTCCGGATGAGATACCCAGCCAAAGGCCGTAATATGCTCCTCCAAGATCATCGGACAGCCCAGATCGTCGTTCTTGTAGTAAAACTCAACAATTGAACGCGACAGCGGCGTACCTTCCTCCATGCCAAATCTCTCGGCGAGGGAGCCCGCGACCACATTCCGAACTACAACTTCGATGGGGATAATTTCCACTTTATGGAGAAGCTGCTCGCGCATGTTAAGGCGTTTGATCAGGTGGGTCGGCACGCCGATTTCCGACAAGCGCGTCATGATGAGATCTGAGATAGCGTTATTGATAACCCCTTTTCCAGTGATCACCGTGGATTTATCACCGTTAAGGTCAGCGGGCTCATCTTTGAAATGGGCAACAACGGTACCGGGTTCCGGCCCTTCAAAGATAACTTTGGCCTTTCCTTCGTAGAGCTGGGTGCGTCTCTGCATGTCCGGAGTTCCGAGCTAGACTTCGTGCGGGGCAGACAATTATTCGTGTAATTGACCTATATCAGTCGGCCCGCCCCAAAACAACTGAATCAAAAGCCGATAATCAGGTAAGACTCACGGGCATGTAAGCGACTTGATCCGGACGGCCAGCGGCAAACAAGTACCTTGGCATAACCTCTTGATTTTTATGAGCTGGAAGCGCGATAAGGGACGAGCTCACGGTTCCAAATCCCCCATCCGTTGCAATGAGCATTGCACCTCCGGGACCTTCCAAGGTATCGTAAATCCTGCTCTTTAGGAGGTTAGTCCAGCCCAACCAGTCTGCCGATTCGGGGTCCGGCACGGAAGCCCGCTCAAACTGCGGCAAATAGTTTCGGATGCGCGCGGACGAGGTGTCATTGCGGTCACTTGCCGTCACCATGGAAAGTCCCTCAGGGATCGGTGCCACCTGGACATGCACCCCCCAATGGGTTTCCGCGAGCCTGATCCAAAAGGCTTCCCGATTATCAGCCACCACCATATTGAACGGCCGGTACCCCTCCGGGTTGATATTAGCCAGCGCATCGGCGGCAGTTTTTGCGTCGGCATGGTCGAGTGCCTCCAGTGGCAATTCACCCCGGCTTCGGAAACCTTCCTTTGGGCCCAGGGACTCACGCCTGTTTAAAATCGCCGCGACAACTCCATAATCGTTCATGCCTAGCCAAGTGCCGCCGGCCAACTGATCCTGGCCGGCGATGACTTCTTGTCGATCTTGCCAATGGCGAGCCGGTGGATACCATGGCCGGTCTAACATCTCATCCCGG
>CAXFCV010000218.1:0-2346 GCA_964000975.1 uncultured Rhodospirillaceae bacterium
TAGCGTCATCTGCTTCATCAACTCGGCGGAAGTGTTCTGGTAACAGGTCGAGCATAATACTAAAATAGATATGCATCAGAATTGTCTCAGGCAACTCGACGCAGCGACCAGCGTTCCTGAATGCGATCAAACATTGACCACTTGCTAATCGCAGGAAAGAATTAACAGTGTCTCATTACCGAGGCCGCCAATAACAGGAGGTGCAAATGCCAAAAACTCCCGATTACTTTGTCGGCAAAACGATCTTTATCACCGGCGCGGCCAGCGGCATCGGCCGGGAAACGGCACATATATTCGCCCGCGAAGGTGCCAATATAACATGCGCAGACGTTAACGCGGAAGGCGCGGCAGCGGTCGCAAACGAAATCGCAGAGTATGGTGGCCAAGCGATCGGAGTGGATTGCGACGTTACCGATACCGGGCAGGTGAGGGACGCTGTATCCGCGACCCTTGACGCTTTTGGCGGCATCGATTTCCAGTTTAATTCTGCAGGCTCTGCCATGCGCCGCAGCTCTTTCCTCGAAATCGACGAAGATCTCTGGGATCGCACCTTCGATCTGAATGCAAAAAGCGTTTTCACCTGCATGCAAGCGGTCCTGCCGCATATGCTGGACCGCGGTAACGGCGTTATTGTGAACGTCGCCTCAATGTCGGTAAAACGCGGCGGTCCGGGTACATCGGTTCATTACGCCGCTGCAAAGGGTGCCGTCACGACAATGACCCTAGGTGTGGCCCGCGAATTCGCCAACCGAGGCATCCGCTGCCTGTCGATTTCGCCAGGCCCGATCAACACCGCCTTCCAGGCTGCTTCAGACACTTCGCCCGAGCTCATGCAACAGTTCAGGAACGACGTACCGATGAAACGTTTCGGCGAACCCTGTGAAATTGGCGAACTGGTACTGTTTATGTGCTCCGATTCCTGCACCTTCATGACCGCCGACACGGTTTATGTTAATGGCGGCGGCGGTTGGCGTTAGCCTGAATTTCCTGAAATGCAATCAACTACCCTTGATAACCTTACCTCCAACAACCCTGATCTCGCTTTGATCCTTTCTACTTTCATCCGACTAGCGTTGATAGGGCTCGGATTTATCTCTGCTCCAGCCTTCGCAGGCATGCAGGTCATAGATGGTTTTGCCATTGATCGAACCGAGGTAACCGTTGGTCAGTTTCGCGCATTCGCGGCCGAAACTAACTTTGTGACCAAGGCAGAAAAAGATGGAGGCGGGCTAGTTTATGAATCTGGATGGAAACAGAAACCCGGTTGGACGTGGAAAGCACCGTACGGTTCAACCGCCAGAAACGATGAGCCTGCCGTTCATGTGACTTTTGATGAAGCCGCTAAATTTTGTAAGTGGAGCGGGAAGCGCTTACCAACGGACGCGGAGTGGATAGCAGCGGCCTATACGGAAACTCGCACCAATGCTCCGGTTCCTTTTAAGGCCGGTGTGACGTATGCATTTCCAACCGGTAATGAACCAGTGGGTGCAAATTGTCTGAAAGATTGCGGAAAAACCGCTGCTATAGATTACAGTGCTCATCTGGAGCGAGGTATTGGGCATGCGCCCGCCGGGTCAACAAAATCTGGGGTCAATGGCCTTTACGATATGGGAGCAAACGTATGGGAATGGACAGAAGACGGCGGAGATAAGGAGAAACGAACCCGCGGTGGGTCTTGGTGGTACGGATCATTCCGCATGAGGGCGGAGGATCACGCAACTAAGACGCGAGATATGGCTGCAGTGTATATTGGTTTCCGCTGTGCTAAGGACACTTGATATGGGTATAGAAAATTTCCGGCACTCATTATCTCGGAAGCCAATTCCTCTAAGTAAGGTCAGGAATGAAGGCAAGCAAACTAGCTATTACGTTTGTCACCCTCCGCCACACTTAGATTTTGACGATTTATGACCCAAAAAATCTCAATATCTCACGGTTCTTTTGGTCCTCTATATATCCATCAATAAGATTTTTTGAGTGATCCCAATCTTTAAATCAAAAGAGGGGGACTCTTGTCCCCCCCTACGTGACCGTGCGTCTGCATCAGCCAAGTATTTGTGATGTCAGGCTTGAGGTCGAAGGCTGCTCCGTAATCCAAGTCGGACATCTTGGCTTAACAAACTCACACAAAAATCACTCGACATTAGAACACCTCCTTTCTGTTATTTAAAACTGATTTAAGATATATCAAAAACCTCTGATGTGAAACTTCAATACTTAAGTCCAGAAATTTTAATCAAATGGTCTACATTTCTGCCAGGCAAGAAAATTATCGCGAACCGATAGAACAGGATGAAGATGGGTCACATTAAATAAAACGACTGCGTAATTTCGGGTGTGGCAAAA
>CAXFCV010000219.1:0-2379 GCA_964000975.1 uncultured Rhodospirillaceae bacterium
ACCGTCAGGCAGCGCAGTTATCAAATTCAGAGTATCGAAGGACTCCCTCGGCGCAAGGTTACACCTAATCCTGCTGATGTGGCGCGCATTCGCACGGAGAGCGGGCTGGTTGCAGCCGCACAGGAAAAGACGGCGGCAACCTTACTCTCTGGATCAGGCTTTGCCTGGCCGGCAAAAGGGCGTATCAGCGGGGTGTATGGTAGCCAGCGGGTTTTAAACGGCAAGCCGAGGCGGCCGCATCTTGGTGTGGATGTGGCCGCGCCGGTCGGCTCACCCGTAACGGCGATGGCCGATGGTCGGGTCATGTTTACCCATCCCGGGATGTTCTTTAATGGTCAGAGCATCATCTTGGATCACGGATTGGGTCTCAGCAGCATCTACATTCATCTGAGCGCCGTTGCCGTTGAGCGAGGCCAAAAAGTGTCAAAAGGCCAGCTCATTGGAAAGATCGGCAAAACTGGCCGTGTCACCGGACCGCATCTCCATTGGGGAGTGCGTTGGAATGGTGTCGATCTCGATCCTGCGCTTTTGGTGCCTCCCCGGTAGGGAGAGATAAACGAGACAGTTAGTCGGGCCATCGGTTGTGAACCCAGAGCCACTGGGCCGGCTTTTCCTTGATCCATTCACCGAGTTGGCGATTGATCTCTGTCATCATGACCAAAATATCCTGCTGTTGGTCCCCTGTTTCCGGCCGATCGAGTGGCGGATAGAAGGTGACCCGAAAATGAGCGCCCCTCAGTCGCTCGACGCGCGCTGGCACCACGGGACAGTTATAGCGGAGTGCCAGCTCGGCGACGGCGGGGGCGGTCATTGCATCTCTGCCCAGGAAGGGCACGGCGATGCCATCATTCATTTTCTGATCGACCAATAAGGCCAAATTGTCACCGCGTTTAAGGGCTCGGAGGATTGCCTTGGCGCCCTGCGCTCCTTTGGGATAGAAATCGCTGTTCAGTGTGTGCCGTCCCTTTTGCAGCAGGCGATCAAAAAACGGATTGTTAGCGCGCCGGTAAACCAGATGCACAATGAGACCGCGTCGGGTACCGGCGAGCGGGGTTACTTCCCAGTTGGCAAAATGACCGGCAACAAACAGGCCGGGCTTCTCCGAATCTTTTAGGAGGTCACAATATTCCGCGCCGACGACATTGACCCGGCTGTTGTCCCGGTAGGGATCGAACGCCGAAAGATGCGGATGCTCCCCTGCCGTCCGGCCCAGGTTATCCCACATGTCCTGCACGGTTTGTTCAATCTTGTCGGTCGGCCAATCCGGAAAGCTCCGTTTTAAATTTCGCCGGGCATTACCACTAACGCGCAGACCCGGTCCAAAGGTACGCCCGACCCAACCGCCCAGGCTAGACGCCCAATCGACTGGTAACACGGAAAAAAAAGCATAGAGCATGCGGGCCGCAGCATATTCAAGGGCATGACGGGAGCGGCGCATTAGGCAGACCGCCTTTTAGCTCAAATGTCTAAGGACGGGGCGGAGCCATGCCCTCAGGGCCGGCTCATCTGTCCAGCGCACTTGCACGGGCAGGGAGCGTATTTGTCTGGCGAGACTCGGTCCCAGCCGCGCTTTGTCCTTGGTCGTTGTGATCAATTGGGCAGTCATGCTTTTCGCTTTCTGAATGAGCGCGTGAACCTCGTCAACCGAATAGGCGTGATGATCCGGAAAGGATTTTGTTTCCACAATCATGCACCCGAGATTTCGGAGAGTCGCATAAAATTTCTCTGGCCTGCCAATGCCGGCAAAGGCGAAGACTCTTGTGCCGTGCAGACTTGCGGTGGTGCCAACCGGTTCCAGCGTGCCCTGGAATACGGTCAATGACTTGTTGTGGCAGGCCTTGAGCGTTTGGGACAGATTGCATCTGTCGTCACCCATAATAAGGACACCGTCGGCACGGCCCAATCCATCCGGCACCGTTTCGCGCAACGGCCCGGCCGGCAGAACCTGTCCGTTTCCAAAACCGACCTCGCCATCGATGACAACGAGAGAGAGATCTTTACGAAGGGATGGGTTCTGATACCCATCATCCATTACTAGGATTTCAGCACCCGCCTGGACGGCTTGTCTTGCGCTGGCGCGCCGGTCCGAGGATATCCAGGTGGGCGCAACATCGGCCAAAAGCAGCGGCTCGTCTCCGACGCGAGTGGAATCATGGCTAACAGGGTCAACCCGGAGGGGAGATCGCACAGAGCTTCCATAGCCTCGGGATAGGAAATGGACGTTCACGCCATTTTCTTGCAGGATCCGGGCAATGGCGATGGCTGTCGGCGTTTTACCGGTGCCGCCAGCGGTCAAGTTGCCGATACATATAACTGGAACCGATGGATGCCATGGTGTCTGAAGGGTGCGGCGAACCCGGTTGGCCAGAGCATAGAGGG
>CAXFCV010000220.1:0-2782 GCA_964000975.1 uncultured Rhodospirillaceae bacterium
CCGACCTCGGTCTTCTGGCTCCCGGAGATCCGAAACAAGGGGGGGCTCAGTGCCATGTCTTTCTTAAGAATGACCCGAGCCACATCGATGTTGGCTTTAACGATCTCCCAGAGTAGCCATGGCCAATATGTTACCGCGTTCCAGCCCAGATGGATCGGAAAACCCTCGTGATCTGCGACATCCATCCGATGGGCGATCCATGCCACAAAAATGCTGGAGACTGCACCCAGAGTAATGATCAAAGGCGTGTAAATGCCAGATAAGAGTAGCCAGAAAATAAACAACGCTACTGCAAGACTAATACTTCTTGCCACGATTTCCTCACCTAAATACTCGCAAATTCAGCTTGTTGCCGAGTTATCACCAATGATTACCGGTTAGATCGCTTATATCAGTTCATTAGGGAAGTTCAATTGCATATTCGGAGACAGGTTGAACCTTTTTGATGAGGCCTTGTTTTTTGAGGAACGCCGCAAATCGACTGTATCGCTTTGAGTCTAATGCCGACGGGCGAAGCGCAAAGCGCGGCAATGTATCTCGCCAGGCTCTTCGGTTTAACTCATCATCCAGATTTTTGTGAGCACGGATGAATAGTTGCCAGCTCTTGTCGGGATGATTGATTAAATACTGAACGCCTCGTTCAATAGCATCCAGGAATTTGCTGTAACGTCCATCTGTCACCTTAGCTTTGTTCGCGACGATGATGAGTTCCTC
The DNA here is from genome assembly GCA_964000975.1 of uncultured Rhodospirillaceae bacterium. Lineage (GTDB taxonomy): Bacteria > Pseudomonadota > Alphaproteobacteria > Rhodospirillales > UBA2165 > TMED167. Next base: position 715 of record CAXFCV010000220.1, read on the forward strand.
ATAGGGCGGAACACCCTCTTCCTCGGGATAAAACGCGATGCCGGGTTTACCGATGATATCCATTTGGTTCAGCTCAAAATTTCGGAAGGCCCCAATGACCGCATCAACCTTGCCCGCGACTATAGAGGGCGATAGGGAGAAGTTTACGTTAATGAGCTCGACATCTTTAATGCTGAGATTATGCTTGGACAGCATCGCCGCGAGAAGGGCGTCCTCAAAGCCACCAACGGAAAAGCCAATCTTTTTGCCCTTCAGGTCTTTGATCGATTTAATGGGACCCCCTTCAAGCACCACCAGAGAATTTAACGGCGTGGATACCAAAGTGCCGATCCGAGCCAATGGTAACCCCTCTGACACCTGCACGTGAAGCTGGGGCTGGTAAGACACTGCAAGGTCTACCTTTCCCGCGGCAACTAGTTTGGGTGGATCATTCGGATCTGCTGGTGCAATCATTTTGACTTTGAGCCCGGTTGATTTGAAATAGCCCTTTTCCTGGGCAACGATAAGGGGCGCATGGTCGGGGTTAACGAACCAGTCGAGCATGATGGTCAACTTGTCTTGAGCTCCAGCGGGAGCAATCCAAAAAAGTGATAAAGCAGTAAGAGCAGAAAGTAGGTGCTTCATAATTAATCCTAATCGTTGCTTGGTTTGGTTTCCGGTTGCCAGTGGACCAGTCGTCTCATGACCGCATCTACCAGAAAATAAAGGGCGATGGCTATAACCGCTAAAACAAAAAGGGCTGCGAACATCACGTCAATCTGCATTCGTCCGTTGGCGTGAAGCATCAGATAGCCGAGCCCGCCGCTTGAGCCGACCCATTCTCCAACAACGGCACCGATTGGGGCAACGGCGGCCGCGACCCTCATGCCAGAAGCGAGGGAGGGAAGGGCGGCGGGCAATCGAATATGTCGTAAAATGGACCAACGGGAAGCGCCCATGGTTCGGGCTAGCTCAAGGTGTCCGAGATTTGTGCGCCGTAATCCATCGTAAAATGCCGCTGTAACCGGGAAATAGATGATAAGCGTTGCCATGGCCACTTTGGACCCGAGGCCGTATCCCAGCCACAACACTAGAATGGGTGCCAAGGCAAAGACTGGAACGGCCTGGCTGATGACTAGGACCGGCATGAGCCATTGGCGAACCGATCGGAAGTATCCCATAATTAACGCGCTTGCCGTCCCGAGAATACTGCCCAGCAAGAGCCCCAGAAGGATCTCACTGAGCGTTATCAGGGCATGAACCGCAATTACATCGTGCCGATCTACGAGAGCCGATGCGACCCGGGCGGGAGACGGTAAAATAAAAAACTGCACGCCGGTAATTACGATGATGCTCTGCCAAATTGCGACAAGGCCAGCAGCGATCAGGAGGGGGCGGAGCACAGTCATGGCAATTCTGCCTGCATGCGGTTAAGGATTTTGGCATGCTGCTCCAGAACGAGCTGGTCCGTCGCGTCACGGGGTGTGGCGCCGGAAAGTTCAGCAATTGGTTCGAGCTGAGCAGGGCGCCCGCTCATGAGAATGATATGTCCGCCGAGCCGCAGCGCCTCAAATGGATCATGTGTGACCAGAAAGACGGTCTTATTGGTAAGGAGATCTGCCGCCATATCCTGCAGTTTCAATCTGGTAATGGCATCAAGAGCGGAAAACGGCTCATCCATGACAACGACAGGTTTGTCTTCCATCAGAGTGCGGACCAGGGCCGCGCGTTGGCGCATACCCCCCGAGAGTTTAACTGGGAGTTCTGCCGAATAAGCCCGTAAGCCAACGCGATCCAGAAGTTCATAAGCGTTCCCGAGACGAATGGGATCAGGGCTCGTGCGCAGGCGATCGCCCAACAGCACATTGTCGATGACTGATAACCAGGGCAGAAGGAGGTCTTGCTGCCCCATATACGCGACGCGGCCAGCAAGTGCGGTTCCATCAGAGCATTCGAATTCTGTGATTGCGTCTCCTGTGGCCAGGCCGGCAACCAGTTTTAGCAGGGTGCTTTTACCGACACCACTGAGGCCAAGCAGGCAAGTCCAAGTATTTTTTGGAATAAACAGTTCCAGGTTTTCGAACAACAC
>CAXFCV010000221.1:0-2135 GCA_964000975.1 uncultured Rhodospirillaceae bacterium
CCGACACCGTTACCGCATCCGCCCTTTTGTCGAGGCCTGTAACAGTCGCAGAAGTCAAAATAGTCATGCCCTGTTTTTCGAACTCTTTTTGCGCGAATTCGGAAATTTCCACATCTTCGATGGGCAGGATACGCCCCGCAATCTCGACTACGGTAACTTCGACTCCGAGAGTATTGAAGAAGCTTGCGAATTCAATGCCAATTGCGCCCGAGCCTACGACCAAAAGTGATTTGGGCATTTCGTCTGGCACCATCGCTTCCCTGTAGGTCCATATGAGTTTTCCGTCGGGCTCCAGTTCTGGCAGTGCACGGGCTCGGGCCCCCGTTGCCAGAATGATGTTTTTGGCGGTAAGCTCCGTAACTGCTTCCTCGTCATTTTTGACAGCAACTTTGCCCGGACCGACAAGTTTGCCATGGCCGTCGATGACCGTGACGTTGTTCTTCTTCAGAAGGTATCCAACTCCCCCAGATAGCTGTTCTGCAACGCTTCTTGAACGTTCAATGATTTTATGAATATCGAAGGATAACCCACTGACTGATATACCATATTCCTCGGAATTTTGGATATTCCGGTAGACCTCTGCGGTCCGGAGTAAGGCCTTGGTTGGAATGCAACCCCAATTGAGGCAAATGCCTCCCAAATGCTGGCTTTCCACCAACGCGGTTTTCATCCCAAGTTGTGCCGCTCGGATGGCTGTTACATACCCGCCGGGCCCGCCGCCAACGATAACTGTCTCGAACATTTTTTCTGTCATAGTTTTTCCCTACAACATCATGGTCAGCGGGTCTTCGAGCATCGTTTTGAATACCTGGAGGAATTCCGCTCCGAGGGCCCCATCAATGGCTCGGTGATCTACTGAGAGCGTGCAGGACATCATAGTGGCAATGGATAGTGCCCGATCCTTAATGATGGCTCGTTGTTCGCCGGCACCGATGGCCAAAATACAGGATTGTGGCGGGTTAATGATCGCCGAGAACTCCTTCACCCCTAACATACCCAGGTTGGAAACGGAAAATCCGCCGCCCTGGTATTCCTCTGGCGTCAATTTGCCATCCTTGGCACGGGCCGCGAGTTCTTTCATCTCAACCGAAATTTCCGCGAGACCTTTTTGGTCGGCATTTTTAATGATCGGCGTAAGAAGGCCGCCCTCAATGGCCACGGCCACGGACACATCAATATCATTGAAATGGCGCATCGCAGTATTGGTCCAGCCAACATTTACCATTGGCACCTTTTTTAGGGACAGGGCGACGGCACGGATGACAAAATCATTAACAGAAATCTTATAGGCGCCCTCCCCTTCGGGTGCCCGACTGTTCAGGTCATGCCTCATCTCAAGCAGCCCATCGATCTCAACCTCGATGGTGAGGTAGAAGTGCGGCACCTGCTGCTTGGACTCCTGTAACCGCTGAGCAATGATTTTGCGCATATTACTATGAGGAATTTCGGTGAATTTCTGGCTTGGAGAGGAATGGGGCACAACTGGCACTTGCGGTCCCGCAGGCGCCTCAGAAGAGGCTTCCGTTAAGGCCGGTAAGTCGGCCACGGGGACAATGTCCATGGCGGTTGTGGCGGCGGCGATGGCGCCCGCTGCCAAGTTCTGCTCTATATCCCGTTTAACTATTCGGCCATGCGGCCCGGAGCCCTTGATTGATGAGAGGTTGAGCCCTTCTTCTGCTGCGAGCCGCTTGGCCAGAGGACTCGCAACAATTCGTTCTCCTAGCCCGGGTGATGGGGTTTCACTGTTGGGCACTGTTCCTGCCTGTGCCGGCGCTTGAACTGGTGCAGGAGTTTGTTGGAGACCAGATGATTGCTTTGGTGGGGTCTCCCCCGTTATCACACTGTCAGCGGCAGAGGCGTCTTCACCCTCTGCCGAGATTATGGCGATAGGCTCATTGACTGGAATGCCCTCTGAGCCCTGCGGCTGAATAATTTTAACGAGAATACCCTCCTCGACGGCCTCCAATTCCATGGTGGCTTTATCCGTTTCGATTTCCGCGAGAAGGTCGCCGGATTGGATCGGGTCCCCTTCGGCTTTGAGCCATTTGGCAATCGTGCCCTCTGTCATGGTTGGCGACAGCGCTGGCATCAGTATGGGAGTTGCCATTGTCTGTACCTCCTAGGCGTAACAGACG
>CAXFCV010000222.1:0-4432 GCA_964000975.1 uncultured Rhodospirillaceae bacterium
ATAACGGCCCGGTCTGAACTCGGGTTGATCTCTGAAGCTCTCTGGAAACAAGTAATTGCATCTATCAGCCGGCCCTGATCAACCATAATGTTGGCCATATTAATCAATGCATCGAACCGGTTTGGATCCAGCGAGATCACCTGCTCATAGTTTAAAAGAGCCGCATCAAAGTGATCCAACTGTTTATACAATTTTGCCATATTATAGTAGGCATCCACATTCCCGGCATCAAATCTCAAGGCGGATTGGAAGCACGTTTTAGCCCGGTCAAGCTGGTTCAAGTTCTGCAACGTAACGCCCAGATTGCAGTGGTAGACAGAGTTGCGTGGACTCTCCTGGACGGCCCGACGTAAAAACACCTCCGCGTTATCGAAGCGGCCAACCTGGGCCAGGAGCGTGCCTAGCAGGTAGAGGGCTTCCGCATCATGCGGGTTGTCGTTTACGACCTGGATGTAGAGGTCTTGGGCCTCTGCGAACCGGCCCGCCGTATGCAGGCACTGGGCTTGTTTAAACTGGTCGGTCAAATCAACCCGGCAAGTGGTGAAGACGGATCGGCATACATCTTCTTAGGCATTCGCCCCGCAAGATAAGCAAGTCGTCCCGCTTCAACGGCGTGTTTCATGGCGCCCGCCATTTTCACTGGATCATTGGCCTGGGCGATGGCGGTGTTCATAAGCACACCGTCGCAGCCCAACTCCATGGCCTCCGCTGCATCGGACGCTGTTCCCACCCCGGCATCCACGAGGACCGGTACATTTGCCTGCTCGACAATTAGACGGATGCCTACGGGATTTTGCACACCTAACCCTGAGCCAATAGGTGCCCCAAGAGGCATGATGGCGGCACACCCTAGTTCCTCTAGCCGTTTGGCCATAATGGGGTCATCGCTGCAATACACCATGACCTTGAAATCCTCCTTGATAAGAATTTGCGCTGCCTTCAAGGTTTCCGTCATATGAGGATAGAGGGTCACGTGGTCCCAAAGCACTTCCAATTTAACAAGGTCCCAGCCACCGGCTTCGCGAGCCAGACGCAGGGTGCGCAGGGCATCGTCCGCCGTAAAACAGCCAGCTGTGTTGGGCAGATATGTATATTTTTTTGGATCAATATAATCCATCAGCATCGGTTCGTTTGGATTGGTGACGTTGACGCGGCGTACAGCCACAGTCACGATCTCCGCGCCGGAGGCCTCTAACGCGGCCGCATTTTCCTCGAAATCCGTGTACTTGCCCGTTCCGACTAGAAGCCGAGATTTAAATACCTTACCAGCAACTTCAAACGTGTCGGCAACGGGATCATTCGGGCCCTCTGAGGCGCCGCCTCCGATGAAATGGACAATCTCAAGCCGGTCACCATCTAATAGAGCTACATCGCAGTAAGTTGATTTGGGCACGATTTCCAGATTCCGCTCGACCGCAACTTTACGCTCATCAAATCCCAACGTACCGAGTAATCCGGCAACCGTCAGAGATTTGTCGAGGTAATGGTTTTCTCCGTTTAAAATGATATTCATGCTATTTTTGTTACCTAATTATCGCGCCGCCTGGAGACTGAGAGGTGGCCACTAAGATAAGAAAAGATGTTTGTCAAAATTATATGCGGGGTTGGCCTGCATGCAAGCCGCGCCTCCCAAAAGGCATAAATTTAATTATTCCTTCACCCTCCCGAACATAGGTTCAATAAACATATCTATTTATCATTCTAGGATCGAGCGCCCAACATGAGCAATTCCGTACTCATATTAAACGGCCCCAACCTCAACATGTTGGGAACTCGTGAACCCGAACATTACGGTCGGGACACCCTATCCCAGATTGAGGGTCGCTGCCGGACACTCGGAGCCGAGCTTGGTTGGGAAATTGACTTCCGTCAGAGTAATAATGAAGGCGAGTTGGTCACCTGGGTGCAAGAAGCTGCCCAGGTACATCAAGCTATTATACTCAACGCTGGCGCCTATACCCACACCTCTATCGCCATTCATGATGCTCTGAAGGCAAGCGGCGTTTCCGTCATTGAAGTACACCTATCGAATATTTTTCAACGCGAGGAATTTCGCCATACATCATATATTTCAGGCCTTGCAGACGGCGTGATCTGTGGTTTTGGGGGCGTTGGCTACGAACTCGCGCTCAGAACACTGGCGGGGGATAAATAGACCAATACCCCAGTAAAAATTGACATCATTTTCGGCACATCTCCTCGGAGCGGATTTTCTGGACTGCATTGCAGCCCGCACATGACACCCCCATGGACCTGACACCAGATATAATACTAAGGGCCTATGCCGCTGGCGTTTTTCCTATGGCGGAGAGCCGCAACGATCCAGACATTTTCTGGGTTGATCCGGATATGCGTGGTCTCCTTCCCTTGGATCAATTTCACGTCCCTAGAAGTCTCAAAAAAATCGTTCGGCGCGGCACCTTCGAGATTCGCTATGATACAGCGTTCCAATCAGTCATTCTGGCGTGCGCAGCATCAAGCGTTGGTAGGGACAACACCTGGATCAACGAGAAAATCGTGACACTCTATTCAGCGCTTCATCGGATGGGGCATTCTCATTCGGTCGAATGCTGGCGGAATGGCTGTCTCGTTGGCGGGCTTTATGGGCTCTCACTCGGCGGCGCATTTTTTGGCGAAAGTATGTTTTCAAGAGAGAGCGACGCTAGCAAAGTGGCCTTGGTCTATCTGGTGATGCGACTGCGTATCGGTGGGTACCGTCTTCTCGACACACAGTTTATAACCGATCATCTGAAACAGTTTGGCGCCATCGAGATTAGCCGGCAGGACTATCACGGCCTCTTGGAGGAAGCCCTAACTCACACGGGAATTTTCTACGGGGACGTTTCTGCCGATGAGGAAGAGCGCGTTTTAAAAGGCCTGTTGCAATCCACGACCCAGACGTCGTAGACCGGATGCTCCATTGCAGCGAGCGCGGGACTGGACGCAAACATCCAGCCTCGATATACCCCCGCTGTCGGCTCTCCGGGTTTGATCTCCGAGATATCTAAGAACGCCGCGCTTTCAGGAGTTTCTTCGGGCGGGCGCTTATCGCAGGCCCGAGAGATAATATGGAGGGTGCCAAATCGGACTGATTCGCCCACCGGTGCTTCAAACGTAGAAACGCGGGCAGTCACCTTATCCAGGGCCTGTAGGATAGCTGACCCGTAAGGCTCTGCCGCCACTTGGGGACAGATTGCACTTACAAGCAAAACAGTAGCAATGATGTTCTTAAAATATACCGGCATCAGATTCCCATCATGCCGAGAAATCAGGCGTTAGTTTGACGTGTCTCCACCGGTAGCCAAAAATATCACTTCGCCAACCTGTTCCTCAAGTGACTTGTAGTCGACTGAGCTTGCCAACTCTCTACCACCGCCAATAAATTTAGCTGATTGCCCCGGTTGAATTGTAACATGCGCCCCCCCAATAAAGCCGCCACTACCAATGCCAACTATTGAGTCCTCTGGAATTTTCACGTCCGGCCGGATTGAGAGGGTAACTACCGCTTCATATGTCTCCGGATCAATCGACCGATCAAGAACGGAACCCACGGCAATCCCGCTGATTCGCACATCACTGCCGGCCTGAAGACCGCCAATATTCCCAAAGCGGGCAGAGACCGAATACCCCTGAACTGTCTGAATTTGAGCCGTGGTTATGAAAAAATACAGGAAAAGGCCCGCAACGATTAGAACGACGGCACCCATAACGGTTTCGGCTGAATTTCTCTGCATCATCCTACCCCTTTGATCCCGCCTGGAGCTTTTTCAACTCCTCCAACTGTTCCCTAATTTTAGCTTGGTTAGATTTGGCTTGGTCAATAATGAGATCAAGCAGATCTTGCACATCGACTGAGCCCTGGGTGACCTCGAAAGCATCTCCCGTTTTCATGTATCCTTCCTCCGCGCCTGGTTCTAGCGTCACATACTTGCCCCCGAAAATACCGCTTGTGTGAATGGCGACGGACGTGTCAGTGGGGATGGGAATGTTAGCCTCAATTCTTAGTGTTGCCTCGGCAAAATAATCCTCTTTAAGGTCGAGCGCGGTTACTTCTCCTATTTTTATGCCTCCCATGCGGATTTCCGTACCGGCATCCAAACCGTCAATCCGATTAAACTGAGCTGTGACAAATACTCCACCCGACTTATCAACGGCGCTGTTCGTAAACGAAAACAGACCACCGAGCAGAAGGACGGCCAGCGTGACCGCACCAATTACAATATTTTTCAAGTCTTCGGTCATATTGGCTGGACTATTCAGGGGTCCAGGCTTCGTAGTCGCCTGTAGCGGCGGCGCGGTTACCGCCATTAAGTAAATGCCCCTGCGGGCGATACGCATTAGATGAGCCCGTCTGGTTGGGTTGGTGCACTTGTTGCCAGGCTCGTGCTTGAGCCGCTTGCACAGTAAGTGGCTCATCCACCGTGAAATGGAG
>CAXFCV010000223.1:0-9090 GCA_964000975.1 uncultured Rhodospirillaceae bacterium
CCAAAGGGCGCAGCGAGTCGTAGATGTCCTTATGCAAGTCAACATGTTTGAGAAACGGGATGACTATCCTCACCAGCTCTCAGGTGGTCAGCAGCAACGGGTTGCCTTGGCTAGGGCGCTTGCCCCCAACCCGGCGGTGATGTTGTTGGATGAACCGTTCTCCGGTTTGGATCAAAATTTACGCATCAGCGTGCGGGAGGAGACCCTCGGCATTCTTAAGGAGTCTAACGTGGCGACCCTTTTTGTTACACATGACCCGGAGGAAGCGATGTTTATGGCAGATCGTATTTTTGTCATGGGACCTCGCGGAGTTATTCTGCAGGAAGGCACGCCAGATGAAATCTATAGATCGCCGACGCATTCGTTCGTCGCATCCTTGTTTGGGTCGGGGACCCAATTTGAAGGCGTTGCTCGGGGCGGAGAGGTCGAAACACCGCTTGGCCGGGTCCCGGCTCCCAATTGCGTGGATGGACGGCGAGTGGATGTGGTCATCCGACCACATGGTATCAAATTGATCAAGAATGGAGATGACGGTGTGCCCGTGGATGTGCTGAGCGTCCGGCCTTTGGGACGTAATACATTCGTCCGCTTCAGAGCTCTCGGTCAAAGTGAAGATTTGCCCGATTTCCGTTGCCGCAACAAAGGCGCCTTTGAATTCGGCCCAGATGATGTAATCCGGGCACTGGTGCATCCGGACCGTGCGTTTACGTTTCATCAGGACGATACACCAAACAGAGTAAAGCCCAGCAGAAATACTACCAAAATAAAAGATTAAAGCTGCATGCAGCGCCCTCCGTCATCGGTCAAAACTCCACGGGACAGCACGGCTCCGAGCCGGCAAGCTGCAAGCATGCGCACGGCCATTGTCTTAGAAGCATATCCGCGACCCTCGGAGATCTTTATCGCGCAGGAAATTCTGGCGATGGAGCGACTAGGACTGGTCGTAGAAATTATCTCCTTGAGATATCCAAGGCGTGAAAGAACTCACTCCACCCATGATCAAATTCGGGCGCCGGTTCATTATCTGCCCGAATATCTTTACCGGGAGTTTACGCGCGTGTGGCGGGCCTGGCGACGTGTACGCCGTTGGCCCGGATACCAGGCGGCGCGCGCGCGTTGGCTGGCTGATTTAAAGAGAGATTGGACTGTAAACCGCATCCGTCGGTTTGGCCAAGCCCTCGTCCTAGCCAGTGAATTGGAGGTAGATATCCAGCATCTCCATGCGCATTTCCTGCATACGCCGGCGTCGGTCGCACGTTACGCAGCCAGGTTGAAAGACTTAACCTGGAGCTGTTCAGCTCATGCCGCGCATGTATGGACTACACCAGTATGGGAGATAAAAGAAAAATTGAGCGATCTTCAGTGGCTTGTCACATGTACGCAATTGAACGCAAAATATCTCAAGAACCTCGCCCCGGCGCCGTCCAAGATCTCATTTTGCTATCATGGTCTCGATATGTCCCAATTCCACAACGATGACTTGGTCATCAAATCAGGATCGCCTGTGCGATTTTTATCAGTGGGGCATGCAGTGGAAAAAAAAGGGTACGAAGATCTTTTGGAGGCCTTCGCCGCCTTGCCGGAGGAATTGGAGTGGACGTTTACGCATATTGGTGATGGGCCACGTCTCAAAACTCTAAAAAGGAAGGCGACGTCCGCTGGACTCAATCGTCAGACCACCTGGCTGGGAGTCCAGACCGAAGAAGAAGTTATCCACGCCTATCGAAATGCAGACGTTTTCATCCTTCCTTGTAAGATTGCTCGAAATGGTGACCGGGATAGTCTCCCCAGTGTCCTCTTGGAGGCTCAGTCTCAAGGGCTCGCGTGCATCTCGACTAGGGTTTCAGCTATTCCGGAGTTAATCTTGCATGAAGAAACCGGGTTATTGGCGGCTCCTGGAGATCCAGAGGATTTGGCCCGTCAAATTACCCGGTTTATTGACGATTTTGATCTGCGTAAGCGGTTAGCCGAGGCCGGGCGGGCGCGTGTAATGTCTGAGTTCTCGTTTGCCGATTATATTGAAACAGTGGCAATTAAATTTGGCCTAGATAAAACCACCACCGCCCCGAAAACAGCATGAAAATGGTTTTTATGGAGAGATAAATCTGCCTCCACTTCGCCGTCCGGGTGCCACGAAGTAGGATAGTATTTGACGATAGCACTAGGGTGTTGTGGCCATGACGCGTAACTTACGATAAATTTCCAAATCTTAGGTTAGCTTATGACCTTGGTTGCCAAAGGTCACTTCGGCGGAAAGGCTAGGCAGTTGTTCGCAGCATTTTGCAGAATTCCCAGAACAGGTTTCAGTTCGACTTTGGTTTAAATATTATGCCTATTAAATTTGGGCGGATCTATGCATTCCCTGCATCTCGACCAAGGTCTGGGATGCCAGCTAATGCGGAGGCCGGACCTGAAAACTGGACTTCCGTAAGGTTGAGAAGACGGATCGGTGGCTAATCTGATCGTCGGGCAGAATTCGTTGCACACCCGCTGTATTCCGCTTCTGCTAGCCCAGCCCGAGCCTCTTAGCTTAGGTAGACCACTAATAATCTGAATCCTAGCCTGGGTGCTTTAGCGGTGTATCTTTGTTTTTTTAAGTGGAAGTGGAAGGCGTTGGTGGAGGCGATACCTCCTTCGGATCATGCATTGCCTGTTCGGGGCAGCCCTCGAGCTACGCGCGGGTGCCCCGCGGTTGTAGGCCGAGGGGTATTCCTCCGGCGCTTGGGCGTGTCAAAATTATGAGGACCTTTGCCCAACACTGTTGAGAGTCTTGTTTTGCACACTCTAAGTTTCTTTGAGTCCATTCGCCTTTTATTGTGTTGTTAGATGGCTGTTTTCCAGTCTAGACCAATGTTCATGGCCCTAGCCGAGTGGGTTAACCGACCCACAGAAATATAGGTCACGCCAGCTTTTGCGGCCGCCTGAATGGTATTCAGGTTGATGTCTCCTGATGCTTCCGTGGGAACTCTGCCGCCAATTAAAGTCACGGCCTCTGCCATCATATTTGCTGACATGTTATCAAGTAGAATGCTATCCGCGCCAGCAGCCAGGGCCTCCTCGACCTGCGATAAAGTGTCGCATTCGACCTCGATGTCTCTAAGCCCAGCCTTTTTAGCCAATTGAACGGCCTTTGGCACGCCGCCGGCCACGGCAACATGATTGTCTTTAATGAGGACACCATCGTCTAGTCGCATACGGTGATTGGTTGCGCCCCCCATCTTGGTCGCATATTTGGCGAGGTCCCGATAACCTGGGATGGTCTTCCGGGTATCTAGGAGGACCGCTTTTGTTTCTTTGATGGCCTCCACATATGTTCGGGTTAGAGTGGCAATCCCCGATAGATGCTGCAGCAGGTTTATGGCTGTACGTTCTGCGCTAAGCAGGTCAACGGCCGGGCCCCTTACCCTGGCGAGTTCTGTGCCGGCGGGTACCTTGTCACTGTCGATTGCCAACGCGTGCCATTCTATCGCGCTGGAAAATTTTTCAAAAACAAGTGCCGCTAACGGAAGCCCCGCGCAAACCATGTCTTCCCGCGCCGCCATGACGCCTTCAAATATGGTGCCCGCCGGAATTACAGCCAGCGAGGTCAGGTCACCCTGTCCTACATCCTCTTGGATTGCAGCGTCCAGCAGTGCGTGAACAACCGTTTCATCTAGCTCTCTGGGTATCATTGTATTAGGCTGCGTTGCGATTCTTTGGGGGCGGTACCGGGGACATATCCAGCATTTTCTGCAGCGGTGTCAGTGCTTTGATGCGCAAGTCCTCGGGTAATTCTACTCGGGGCGCTTCGTTTACCATTGCGAGGTACAACTTTTCGAGCGAATTCATAGACATAAAAGGACAACTGGCACAATCACAGGTACCGTCCGCGCCGGGTGCTGCTATGAAGGTCTTATGGGGCGCGGCTTTGTCCATTTGGTGGATAATGTGCTGCTCTGTCGCGACTATGAATTCAACAGCTTCGTGATCCGTCACGTAATCCAGGATTGAGCGCGTAGACCCGATGTGATCTGCATGACTGAGAATGGAGTCCGGACATTCTGGGTGAGCAGCAACTTTGGCATTTGGGTGACGAACCGTCAGCTTTACTAGTTCTCTCTCGTTAAATTGTTCATGGACGATGCACGTTCCAGGCCACGGCAAGATATCCCGCCCGGTTTTTTTTGCGAGGTAGGCACCGAGATGCCTGTCTGGCGCGAAAATTATTTTCTGGTCGTCCGGTAATTGATTGATAATGGCTTCCGCGTTGGAAGAGGTAACGATGATGTCAGAAAGCGCTTTCACCTCTGCTGAACAATTTACATAGGTGATCGCCATATGGTTAGGATTTTGGGCGCGGAAAGCTGCAAAATCCTCGGGCTGGCAGGAGTCTTCGAGCGAGCAGCCTGCCTCCCGATCTGGTATGACAACCGTTTTATCAGGACTTAAAATCTTAGCGCATTCCCCCATGAACTTAACGCCGCAAAAGGCAATCATGTCTGCGTCCGTCTGAGCAGCCTTACGAGACAGGTCGAGTGAGTCACCCACAAAGTCTGCAATGTCTTGGATTTCTGGATCTTGATAATAGTGTGCCAGGATCACTGCATTCTTCTCGTGGCGAACCCGGTTAATCCCCTGTTCGAGGTCAAGAAAAGGATCGAGGCTTTGAGCCTCAACCGCGCCGGTCCCCGCATCTATAACTGTGTCAATCATTCTGCCCTTTGGGCCTCAGGGTCATTATCTCGGAATAGCCTAGTTGCTCTCGCGCTTATCGGGAGATTTGGTCGATTTCTAAAATAAGTCAAGCCTCTAACCCGCCGTCAAAGGGGAATTAAACTCTGGATAATGCTATTGTTACCAATAGTCCATGTCCATCATAGGTCAAACTAAGGCCTGTCTTGATCAGTTTTGAGCGCGAGAGTGATTTGGCGCTTCGAGTAGCGGCGGACGTGGTGGTTAGGGGTGACATCTATCCACAGCATCCGCCCAGCATGGCCTCCGAGGACTTTTCGTCATGCTTAATGAACGGCCCGGTTGTTTTATGAGATTGGGGACGGTGCTTGAAGACCGGCAGACGTTTACGACTCTCAGCGCGCAATACGTATTTAATGACGATGTCCTGCCATCGCAGCCAGTTATTGAGCTCGGCTAGTCGAGACAGTTTTGACCTGACCGATTCTCTCATTCGTAGCCTCTAGGGGCCGTTTATGAAAGCACCAACTCCTATAAATCCTTGAGATATTCTGGGTTTACTTCTTATTTACCTTCTCGAATGATCTTAATAATTAATTTTTGTTTTAGAGGTTCTCGAGCTATCAAATCCGTTGGGCAAAGCTAGAAAATCAGTCCAGGCAAACTTTTAGTATGTATAGCTTGAATGGCAGACATTGACACGAGCAGTTACGCGTTTTGAATTTGGACTTGTTGGAAATACTGCCTGTTCTCCCGATAGGGTGTTTAGTCTCTTGAGGGAGCCACAAGTTCAGTCTCTGGTGCGGCCACGTCCGTTTACGGGCGTGGCCGTACTTTTTTATTTACTCGGTGAAAAGGGGTGCCACACCAGAGCATATTATTCTTCGACCTAGGCTTGTGAATACGCGTGCTCAAGGCCATACAGATGGTATAGCACCTGTCCTTCATATTTCTCTTAACTTCTCTATCAAGCCTCAAAGGCTATAATCAAGGTTAGCGCAACGGTAAATAGATCATGTCTGATCGCCCAAGGTTTATAACGGAATTCGATTGTGAGTACGGTGTTTTGGTCGATATCTCGCCGACTGTCCGCCGTATTGTCGCCCAAAACCCAGGTCCTTTTACGTTTAAAGGAACGGGGACCTATGTTGTGGGCCACGGCAAAGTCGCCGTCATTGATCCCGGTCCTGATCTGCCAGCACATGTTAACGCATTACTGGCGGCTCTAGATGGGGAGGAAATTACCCATCAGTTAATCACCCATACGCATATAGATCACTCTCCTGCTGCTCGACTGTTGCAGCAGCGGACTGGTGCACCAACATATGGTTTTGGCCCCCATGGGGCCGGCAAATATGAAAAAGGTGCAAAGGTCGAGGAGGGGGGGGATTCGGACTTCACCCCTGATCATGCCCTCATCCATGGTGACCGTGTGGTGGGAGATGGATGGTCCTTCGACTGTATCCATACACCAGGCCATACATCCAATCATTTATGCTATGCTTATCGAGAGGAAAATGCGTTATTTACCGGCGATCATGTAATGGGGTGGTCGACCACGGTAGTGTCTCCGCCGGATGGTGATATGAGAGAATACTTGGATAGCTTGCGGCATTTGTCAGAGAGAAATGAACAAATATATTATCCAACTCATGGTGCGCCGATTGAAAATCCAAGTCCTTTTATAAGGGGGCTAATCTCGCACCGAAAAATGCGCGAGCGCCAGATTATTTCGGTTCTTGAGGCGGGTGAAAACACAATTCCAGATATGGTGCCAAGGATGTACAAAGGACTTGATCCAATACTAATTCCGGCAGCGCAGCGGTCAGTCTTTGCGCATGTCATTGACCTGGTGAAACAAGGGAAGGTTGTCTCCGAGGGTGACCTCGCCATCGTTAGCAAACTGCGATTACGATAGAGCCTACAAGCGCTCCAATTTGTGGCGTGGTTGTGTTTATCCTGCGTATGGGACGGTTGCGGCAGATTGGCCTTGAAGCCGAGGTAGGTGGACGCTACCAGCATACAATGCATGGTGTGAAGATGGAAAGAAGTCCGGGAAAGATAATTTGATACCGATATGTTATAGGAACAAAAGCAAGCCATGACTGGTAATCTCTCCCCCGACCTGAAGACAATGTCCATCTATGCCAGCTGGGCTAAGAGCACAATCCGCTATAGCGATCTTGATCCCAATGGGCATGTAAATAATGGCGCCATTAACGCGTTCTTTGAAGATGGCCGAGTTTGCTTTCGCAATGAACGTATGCTGAAGCTAGGTGACGAGATTCTGACAGGATTTGCCTTGGTAAAATTCACGGTCGAGTATTTGTCGCCACTCTATTTTCCAGGGAGTGTTGACGTAGGCACTGTCGTGACACGGGTTGGCGGATCTTCCTTCTCCCTTGGGCAAGGAGTATTTTCGGATGGCTCATGCGTTGCCACTGCCGAAGTTATTACGGTATCATTTGATTTGAAGAGCAAACATTCACAAAAACTGACGCCTGAACTTCGCACTATCCTTGAAGACTGCTCACTCAAAGTGTGAGTCTTGCCGGGAGTATGAGGGTGATGAGGCTGCTGTCACCCAGTTCAAACAGACGGGCTGTTCATACGAACGCTATATCATTGCGGCTCGAATAGACAAAAGGGGATAACATGCCTGCAATTGATACCCGCACTGGCGTACTCCAGCATGATAAAAAGAGAGCCACAAACGGCTATACGCTGTTCACGCCCATCGGACTATTTACGACCTACCTTATCGATATGTCTGGGTATGTGGTTCATCAATGGGAGGTGCCCAACGAACTCGGCCATTATGCGTATCTCTTGGAAAACGGGAACCTCCTTGCCTCCGTCCGAACAGAAGAGGGCCCCATGGGCCTGCCGGCGAAGGGTGGGCATCTTATTGAATATGACTGGGACGGCAATGTGGTGTGGGAACATGTTGATCACTTCCAGCATCACGATTTTCGCCGCCAGAAAGACGGTAACACCGTCTATATCGCATGGGAGTTATTGGACGCGGAGACGAGTGCGAGAGTGCCCGGCGGTCTTCCAGGCCGGGAGCATGAAGACGGCATTTATGGCGACGTGATTCGGGAAATTGATCAGCAGGGGAATGTGGTTTGGGAATGGCACGCCACCAAAGATATGGATATGAGACGTTTCCCGCTCGACCCTACTGTGGTGCGATCAGAATACGCACACGCAAATACCATCTTCCCGTGTGAAAACGGCGATTATCTTATCAACTGGCGATTTAACAATACAATGTTACGAGTCGATAAGAAAAGCAAAGAGGTGACCTGGTACCTAAACGATATTGACTATGGCCAGCATCATGACGTCCAGCAGTTAGAGAACGGGAACATTCTATTCTTCGCCAACGGCGCAGATGTGCACATGCACGGACCAGAGGGTGGTTCAGCCGTTGTTGAGGTCGATCCAGCAACGAATCTAGAGGTGTGGCGCTACGAGGGCAGTCCCCGGCGTTCTTTTGTAAGCTGGTTTATCAGCGGCTGTCAGCGCCAGCCCAATGGCAATACTCTGATCTGCGAGGGAATGTGGGGACGCTTGTTTGAGGTCACCCCTGATGGAGAGATCGTCTGGGAGTATGTCTCACCCTACGTTGTGGATTACGAGCATCCAGTATTTAGGGGTATGAATGCTATTTTTCGATGCTATAGGTACGCCGCCGGCTCGCCTCAGATTGCAGGCCGACTGCCATAGGTGCCTAAGTCACTCTCTGCTACGGGCATAATCTCGCGCGGCTTTTCCAAAAGCGTCATACAGACGTCGAGACAGTAAGTGCTCGGGTTCTTGCGGCTCGTATTCGGTATGCCATTGAACACCGACGGTGAAGGTGGGGTCATCTTTCAGGCGGATGGCTTCAATCACTTCGTCATCGACCGTTGTTGCTTCCACGTCAAAAGCAGAAGCAACCCGGTCGATGCCTTGACCATGAAGCGAATTAACTCGGTAAATATCGTCGTTAACCAACTCCTGAAACAGGCCCCCCTCTCTGAGGCGAATATCGTGGCGGAGGGCAAATATCTGCTCCGTTGAAACACCCTCGCCGCGTGGCATGCGATGGTCATTTTTACCTGGCAACAGGTGAACGCGGTAATGCAACGAACCGCCCATGGCAACATTCATTTCCTGAAGGCCCCGGCATGATCCGAGAATTGGCATCTGTCGGCTGATGGCAGAGCGGATTAGTGGTAAAACGGTGTGGTCTCTGTCTGGATCAATTGGCTCATCATCTGGAAACGCCGGACCGTTGTAATGGTGTGGTTCGATATTAGCTCGTCCGCCCGTGAGCATGATGCCATCAAAATGGTCGAGCAGTTCCTCAAAATCATAGTTGACGGGTCTGGCGGGAATAATAAGGGGAGTACAATTTGAAAACTCGGCCAG
>CAXFCV010000224.1:0-6337 GCA_964000975.1 uncultured Rhodospirillaceae bacterium
CTCACGCACCCGGGCGCCAAATGGGGTCATGGTCGCTGCCTTTTTAGTAGAATATACAGCGCGCCAGTGCCGCCGTCTGCTGGCGTGGCATGGGTGAAAGATAGAATTCGCATACGGTTAGGCTCTTGGTTGAGCCAGCGTGGCACGTTTGCGCGCAGAACTCCGCCGCCCTCGGATACCAGCCCTTTGCCTGTGATTACCAGAACACACCTTTTCCCTGCTTTATACGATCCGGCGATGAACGATGTCAGCGCCCTATGAGCTTCCTCCTGGCGGAGGCCATGGAGGTCGAGCCGCGCCTCAATCTCTCTCTGTCCACGTTTGAGCCTTCGTGCGGAGCGCTTGTCCAGCCCCGGTGTTTCTCCATGTTTGATTTCAGGTAATTGAGCGTTTGCCTCCTTGCGTATAGCGTGGACGGGTACGGCCCGGGTGCTAGATGTTCTGGAAATCTTGGGAGTCGTCGGAGTGTGAATAGTACGGTTGATCACGCGCCCGGGCAGCGGTGTCACGTCGTGAAATACCTGCTTTAAGAGTTCGGCGTCCTCCAAGTCCCGTTGTGACTTTTTAGCCATTGTCGTCTACCAAAATCAATAGAGGGCGCCGGGTGCCGTGCCCGCGCATCCTGCGTCTTCCATCAGTTTTATCGGGGCAAATCCTACAGATGGGCTGCAAAGGTCTACCAGGCAGGTGACAAACGAGGCAACGTTCTTCGGTGGTCCCGACATAATTACACCCTGCCAATTAACTCGATTAATGTAAAGTCAGACCCCGGGGATCCCTTGCACCTTTGCTTAGCGATGAAAGACACATGTCCATGAGGCAGGGCGAAGCCATAAAATTGCCATCAATGTGCGGAAGACGTCTGGTTTCTGGAACAAAACCGGTCTAAACCGAGACTATGTCTCTTCTTCGAAACATAGCTACTGTAGGGGGCTTGACCCTGATCAGCCGGGTCCTCGGATTCGTCCGCGATATTCTGGTGGCCGCGGTGCTTGGGGCCGGGCTGCTGGCCGACGCATTTTTTGTTGCCTTTAAATTGCCCAATTTGTTTCGGCGGCTGTTCGCTGAAGGGGCGTTCAGCGCGGCCTTCGTGCCTCAGTTTGCAGGCTACTTGGAGACTCATGGCAAGGAGGTGGCACGCGTGTTCGCGGAACAGGTTTTGGCTATTCTTCTTTGGGCGCTTCTGGGTTTTGTGGTAATTTTAGAGCTTGCGATGCCCTGGGTTATGTCGGGTTTTGCGCCCGGGTTTGTGCGATCTCCCGAACAATTTGATCTGGCTGTTTTATTAACCCGTATCACTTTCCCCTATTTGCTCTTCATCTCCCTAGTTTCCCTGCTGGCAGGGGTGCTGAATTCTCTAGGCCGGTTCGCCGCTGCGGCCGCCACGCCAATACTTCTCAACCTGTGTTTGATCGGTGCCATTCTTTGGCTGGTCCGGTTTACGCCGACTCCGGCGCATGCGCTCGCATGGGGCGTGGCGGTCGCAGGCATGGTGCAGTTTTGCTGGCTTTTGGTTCACGTTCTGAGGGCGGGCATTCATCTGCGTATGCCGCCTCCGAGGGTTACCCGGTCCGTCCACATCATGCTTACGCGTATAGTCCCTGTCGCCATCGGCGCCGGAGTTTATCAGATATCATTGTTGATTGATACTATAATCGCATCTCTGTTGCCCGCCGGTTCCATCTCTTATTTGTTTTTTGCCGATAGGGTGAACCAGCTTCCAATGGGCGTGGTGGGTGTTGCTGTTGGAACGGCTTTGCTGCCCCTGCTTTCTCGCCAGGTTCGCGCGGGGGACGAGATCGCCGCCCGCTATAGCCAAAACCGTGCTTTAGAATTTTCACTCTTTCTAGCCCTTCCGGCAGCGGCGGCGCTTGTCGTAATTGCAGGACCCGTGGTTACGGTCTTGTTCGAGCGCGGCGCGTTCACGGCTAAAGATGCCGCCGCGACCGCCGGTGCGCTTGCTATCTACGCGACTGGTCTTCCCGCTTATGTTCTTGTCAAAGGCCTAACCCCTGGTTTCTTCGCGCGGGAAGACACCGCGACGCCCGTGAAAATCGGGTTGCTCGCAGTTGCGGTTAACCTGGTGTTAAACGTGATTCTAATGGGGCCTCTCTTGCACATTGGTATAGCCGCTGCCACTTCTGTGTCTGCCTGGTTAAATGCGGCTTTACTGATAATGGTTCTCTACCGGCGCGGCCATTTTTCGGTCGACGCAGGCCTTAAAACCCGAGTGCCCCGCATGGTGATTGCCAGTGCGTTATTAGGCGTGGCCCTCCTGGCAAGCCTGAGACTGATGGAGCCACTGTTAGCCGGTGTGCTGCCAGAGCGCATTTTTGGCCTGGCAGGTTTGGTGGTCGGTGGCTTGATCGTGTACGGAGTCCTGGCCCTGGTGATGCGCATAGCTACCGTGGATGACCTCCGGCGTGCTCTGAATCGTCGACCCGCGTCCGCCTAGCGCCTTGACCTCAAGGCCAACGCGGACCATAAAAATGCCCTTAGGTTTTAGGCTTATAAAACAGACGGTCGCTATTCATGAGCCGCATATTTTCTGGTATCCAACCAACGGGCGATCTGCAACTTGGCAACTACCTTGGCGCCTTGAAAAACTGGGTTATGTTGCAACATGATCACGACTGCATCTACTGTGTTGTCGATCTGCATGCCATCACCACGTGGCAGGATCCAAAATTGCTTGCGCCCAACACTCGGGAAGTGACCGCAGGACTAATAGCGTCTGGTTTGGACCCAGATAAAAATATTATTTTTAACCAAAGCCAAGTCACGCAACATGCTGAACTGGCATGGATTTTTAATTGTGTCTCCCGACTTGGCTGGCTGAACCGGATGACGCAATTCAAGGACAAGGCGGGTAAGGATCGCGAGAATGCGTCGGTAGGCCTCTATGCCTACCCCAATCTCATGGCGTCAGACATTTTACTTTATAAAGCGGATGGCGTGCCCGTCGGTGAGGATCAGAAGCAGCACCTGGAACTCAGCCGGGATATTGCTCAGAAGTTCAACAACGATTTTGGTGTGGATTTTTTTCCTCTGCCTGAACCTTTAATTTTGGGTGAGGCAACAAGGGTGATGTCGTTGAGAGACGGGACAAAAAAAATGAGTAAATCCGACCCTTCGGAAGCGTCTCGAATAAACATGACCGATGGTCCCGACGCTATTGCTAAAAAGATCCGGAAAGCTAAAACAGATCCGGAAGATTTGCCGGGCGACCCCAAGGATTTGGCAGGCAGGCCAGAAGCCGCAAATTTGTTCGGAATATATGCAGCACTGTCGGACCAGAGCCTGGCCGATGTTTGCACGCAATTTGATGGTGCCCAGTTTTCTGCGTTGAAGGTTGACCTCACGGAACTCGCGGTTTCCGTTCTTGGACCTATTGGTAATGAGATGGCTCGAATGATGAGAGATCCGGCTTATTTAGATGGTGTCTTATCCACGGGCTCAGAGCGCGCGCGCGCCATTGCGGCGCCTATATTAGGCGATGTTTACGACATCGTTGGCCTCCTTCGGTCGCAATCTTAAACTCGCAAAACTGTCCAAAGAGGCGTCGCGTATTCCCGCATACTGTTGCGTTTATGCCACGGTTTTTCTGTCCGCTGTTCAAGCTAACATGCAACCCTACAACCTAACATATTGCAGCTACTCTCGAAATATCAGCCACTAATACGAGCTAAAAAACGACTGGCACGGTTACAAAGCTGTCCGCTAGAATCTGGGAGCGTTAGTGATGGCGCACCCGGTATTGAGTCTCGAGTACGCATTTAAGCGGTTGTCAGTCTTTTGGTTCTTGACAAGAAGGCAATTGGGGAGAGCATTGATCACACAGAAATTCTCCAGAGTGAACGCCGGGGCGGATATTGGGGACGGCGGCATATGAATTTGTTTGAGCGGGTGGCCTTGAGCCTAATTGGGGCTGGTACGCTGACGTTGATCGTCACAGCCGTGCTAGTGCCTGTGGATCGAGTTACGCGGGCGCCTGAGGCTGAATTTCTGCCGCCGGATGCGGTGCCGCAAGTCGTCAGCGCAGAGGAACTCAGACAAGAACGTCTAAGAGACAAGCAACCCCGTTACACGACAGGAGCCCTGTTGCAGGCGTTTTCAAATATTGATTACGATTTTCACGCTGTGCGCGCAGGAAAGCGCACTGTGCCGCGCCTTTTTGTTAACAGCCTTCCCAGGGACATGCGCCAAATCAGAGTCGCGAAAAAAAAGAAAGAGCTTTTTTTTAAGAGTGTTTTGCCGTTGGTGCTGCACGTTAATGAACAAATTAGGGCGGATCGCACTCGGCTCATTGCCGTGCGGAAGATGAAAGTTAATGACCAAAAAATCTCTGCGGCGGACCAGTTGTGGTTGGCGGCCCTGGCGGATCGATATAAAGCAGACCGGGACGACTTGTCTGAATTGAGCCGCCGTGCGGATATTATACCGCCGTCCCTTGCGCTGGCGCAGGCGGCGGAAGAGAGTGGCTGGGGCACCTCACGTTTTGTGATTGAGGGGAATGCACTTTTTGGTCAATGGACAGTTGAGGGGGATAAAGGCATCGTACCGGCCCGCCGGGAAACCGACCGTTTCCATAAAATCAAGGCCTTCGAGACGCTACTGGACGCAGTCAGGGCCTATGCCCGCAACCTCAACACGCATCGGGCCTATCGTAAGTTTAGATCAGAGCGAGCTGGTTTTAGGAAAGAAGGCACGTTTCTGGATGGGTTAGCGCTCTCCTCGAGTCTTTCGAAGTATTCTGAGCGGGGCGAGGAATATGTTAAGTCACTGAGAACCCTCATCCGAGGCAATCGTCTGGAAAAACTTGACCGCGCCAAGCTGAGTGATAAGGCCGACCTCCAAGGCGGCCGTGTACCGTCGGCAAATTCCACCATCTAATTTCTGGGCTGGCTATTTTAAGATTTTGGCCTGACAAACTGGGTGCCGAGCCAATGCCAGCGGCCTGACGTACCGAGAAGTGTGCAATTGAGCCGCGTTCGGCCTTTTGCAAATGGTTTGGTGGCCCGAATTTCTATCCTGTTGGTTCCTAACAGGGTTACCGGCACCCGGCCCTCGCCCGAGACATAACATGACAAGCTGGAGAGGTTTTTCAAGCTGGGCGCCGCGGTAAAACCCATATTGGGCGGATTTACCGGGCCAATTTTCGTGTCTTTGGGAGTGAAGTCTATCATTGGGAACGGCAACGTGTTGATGATTAACTTAAACCTGTCCTCGCCCCCAAACTTCTCATTCATGGCAAATCGTGGAAGGTAATTAAAATCGCTTTTCAGGTGGACCACACCTGAATGCTGACCAAAGGAAAAGGCGTATCCCCCAATGCGAGCAGTCTTGATAACCTCTATTCCAGCTTCACCAAAAGGATAGGCAAAAAGACCCGGCGTTGTGCCAAGTTCGGCAGCTAGGCGCGCGTTCGATTTTTTGATCTCAGCCTCATTTTGTGCCGGCGAGGCGGCTGTCATATGAAGGTGGCTGGCCGTATGCGCGCCGAAATCGACACCAGCTGCCTTCATTTTCCGGACGTCTTTCCAGGTCATGTAGCTTGCCCGTTTTTCGTCAAGTGGGTCCGTTGAAATAAAAACCGTAAACGGGATATTTGCTCTCTCGAATCTGGGCCAAGCCTCTTCGTAGACAGATTTAAACCCATCGTCTACCGTAATCCCCACGGTTCGATCCGGCAGCGGTTTTCCGCTCTTAATTCTGGAGACGATCTCGGCAACAGGCAACACCGTGTACGGCCCGCTTTTGAGTTCCTGAATATGTGCATCCAGCTGCTCCAGCTGGATGTTGGTGCTAGGAAACTGGGTTTCGCCAAAACGATGATACATTAGGATGACAGCAGAGTTTGCCAAGACAGCTTGGGGCAGGTAAAAGCCCACGGAAAAAAACAGGAGGACTAATTTTTTCATGGGAGATCGATCTCCGGTGGGTTGGGGGCTATCATCATGCTCTCGTCTAGAACGGAGTCGCTCAAGAGGGGATAGTCACGTGAATGAAACAGTTGGTAGTGCCACCACTCGTTCTGGTAAAAATCCCAGCCGGCAGTCGTCATGAGTCCCATGAGCAAATGCCGGTTCCGCTGCGCAGTTGCGGAGACACCCATCGCGCCGTGGTGGGATAATGGCGTGAAGGCATCGAAGCCGGTGCCCATTTCCAGTTCAGTCCCATTGACATCGGTTAGGGACAGGTCGACGGCGACGCCTCGGGAGTGGGGTGAGCCCCGGCGCGGATCCGCCAGGAAATCTGGGTCTGGCGTGTGGCTCCATAGCTTCCATTGCGCTTCTGTTGGCCGGAAGGCGTCAAATATCTTGAGCCGGTAGCCCAA
>CAXFCV010000225.1:0-1806 GCA_964000975.1 uncultured Rhodospirillaceae bacterium
ATCGCGACTTCCAAAGCGGGGATCTAGACGGTTATGCCGATACCGGAAAATATTTGCATCACCCAACTCGATTTAGAGCTTAATGGCGGGTGCAATTATAAATGCGAAATGTGCCCACAAACCGGGGGTCGTGAGAAATCCTTCCTCAAAAAACTACCGTCTTCGGTCTTGTCCAAAATTTTAGACGATGCGCTCCAGTATGGTGTAGAATCTGTCTCGCTTCATGGATCCGGAGAACCGACCCTTAATGCTGACATGCCGGACGCGGTTCGGGCCGTAAAATCCCGAGGGCTGAAATGTCTGTCCTTTACTAACGGTTACCGTCTCGACGAGAAAATGTCGCGCCGTTTGATAGATGCGGGCATAGATGTTTTACGGGTATCGGCAATTGGGTCCGATCGTGACGCATATCACCGCTGGATGAGTATAGATGTCTTTGAGCAGGTCCGTGAAAATGTAAGACGGTTCGGCCAATTGAACCGAGATATGGGCGGCCACTCCGAAATCCATCTTTATCACTTGGTTACGGATGTTGCGCGCGAACAGCAAGAAGTGGCAGCTTACCGGTCGAATTGGGTCGATTACACGGGCGCTTTCGCAGAGATTTGGCTAATGCATAATTGGTCCGGTGGCTATAAAACTCCCTACGCCCGCCATGAGATGGTGCCGGACCCAACGCCCCGGTCCTGCGGGCGACCCTTTTCAGAACTGTTGCAGGTTCGTGCTGGGGGATTGGACGGCCACAATGCCGCCGTTGTCGCGTGCTGTATGGTTTTGGGGAAAGACGGAGCTGCCGTTCTCGGTCATCTGGACGATCAGTCCATCGCTGATGTCGTGTCCGGGGAGGCCTATGAGGCGCTGCGCGCTGCCCATCGTGACGGCCGATTCTCAGATATTAGTTACTGCAAGGACTGTGACCAACTCTACAATGTACCAGGGTCCCTTGTATGGAGCAATATTCCCGGACGAGCGTATGGGCAATCAAAGATATCTGATGGCCTAGACCATCGTGCATTTGTCGGCACCTGAAGTCTGTTTCGCTGTATAATTTACCCAGATCCTCTCTATGTTTTGATCGTGAGTGACACATTGAAAACCGACAACCCCCGGCTGATTGAAGCTGAGATGCTAGCGCGAAAAATTATCGTGACACAGCCGAACAATCCGGACGCACTTAACGGCCTTGGGTTGATCCTGATGGAGAAGGCTGACTATGCCTCCGCCGAGGGCTACTTCTCGCAAGCCCTTAATCTGGAGCCTGAGCGGCGGGACTTTTCTTTAAACCTTCTGCGCGCTCTGTCAGAGGCAGCCCGAACAGCCGTCGAAGCCGGATCCCTCGAAACCGCCATGGATAGCCTTCACAGGAGTCTACTGATTGATCCGCGCCGGATTGAGACCGTCTGCCAAATGGCATTTGCTCTGTCCTCATTTGATCGGCATGTGGATGCGCTCGAATTGGCGGACAAGGCGGTCAGCATAAAAAGCCATCATTCCCATGCACATGATGTCCGTGGGCTGGCGCTGCTGGGATCCGATAAAATCAATGACGCGGTAGGGGCCTTCCGAAAAGCGTTGGAGATAGACTCGAACTTTGTCTCAGCCCACGCTAACCTTGGGGCCGCCTTGCTCGCGAGGGGTGACCATCGGGAAGCATTGGGGCATTTACACAGAGCCCTGGAACTTGAACCCAAAAATGCCAGGTCCTGCAACAATTTGGGGCTTGTGCTCGCGGACATGGCTAAGTTTGCGGAAGCCGAGGCTGCTCTGCGTCAGGCGGTGGCAACTGCGCCTGATTTTGCAGAAGCA
>CAXFCV010000226.1:0-6864 GCA_964000975.1 uncultured Rhodospirillaceae bacterium
CCTTTGCCTCTGTGAACGCTTTCAACAATGCCCCCGGCAAAAAGGGATACTTATTGGCAAGCTCCGTGCGAACCCCCAGTACATGCATGATGGGAAAAATCTTGGTACGCTTGTAATACGCCTCCGCCGCCGCTTGCGGATCAGCATACAACCAGCCCACACTCGGGTGACCGTCGACGAAACAAGGCAAGGCACGAGGACCGACGAAACCGTCTAAGTCGCCGTCCAACAGCATCTGGTTTAGGGTCGCGCCTGCAGGTGCGCGTTCCATCCGAACTTCCGGCGGCAGCTGGAGTTTGATCTTTTCAGGCCGGTCGGGAGTGATCATGCCTCCCATAACCCATTGAATGTCATAGGGCGCGAGCCCCTCCTCCTCCAGAAATGCCCGCGCCCAGACATTAGCCGTCAGTTGGTACTCGGCAATTCCGACGCGTCGGTCCTTGAGATCCATGGGAGTGTTAATACCTCGATCGGTGCGAATATAAATAGAGGTGTGCCGGAAAGTGCGGGAGAGAAATACCGGCACTGCAATATACTGATTGTCACCCCTGCTGACGGAAACACAATAAGAGCTCATAGAGAGCTCACAGATGTCAAAATCCTGGTGCCGAAAGGCTCGGAAGAACATCTCCTCTGGCGACAACAACTGACAGATAGGGTTTACGCCATCAATCTGTACTCGCCCGTCTACAATGGGACGGGTGCGGTCATAATCACCAAAGGCCGCAGAGAGGGTTAATGCGCTCATTCTGCAGCTTCGGCATAAGCGGGATTGAAGGTTCGCCAATCTGCTGACTGGGGAAGAATGCGCTCATAGGATGCAAGTTGGACCTGCGGTATACGATTTTTTTCCGTGCCGATGGCAGGGCCGCCCGAGGCAACCGTCTCAGCAGCTTTCAACATTTGCTGGCGAAACTTTACAATGCTGAGATCACTAGTACCCAAAATCTCACTATCTCGGGATGCTATCGGGCCCATGGACTCCCACATCGCCATGTCCTGAGCTGGGATGCCGGTGATACCGGTAAAGTCGCCTTTTTTCATAGCTTCCCTGTCTTGTTTGAACATGTTGTCGATGTTGATCGACTTTTTATAGTTCTCATCCAATTCTACACCCACCTCTGCGGCGCAAAATTTACGCCAGGCATCTTGAGTGATGCCTTTTTGGGGGTCAGGATGCCAAGCAATCCAGTAAAACATCGTGTTTACGTCATCTATAGGAAATAGCATTTGCGCAAGATTATATTGGTTATTTGGAGGAATCAGCACTGTGAACGGTGCAATAAACTCAGTTGTCCGCACATAAACATGGGTTTCCGGATTAACAATGGGCACACGGAGCGCCGCATATCTAAAACCATAGTCCGTCATCTCGATTTCAAGTCGGGGAGATTTATCCCGGGACGGCCGGAGCCAGGCATTATCAGTCGCTGTCGAACCGGCCACCTCTGCAGTAGGCATGTTTGTTGAATGAAGGCTCGAACTGTGTGCCGAATCGATCGACCCCTCCAAAACCTGGGCCCAATTACAAGGCGTATGAATTTTCACCACACTTACCGGAATATCTGGCGCCGGCGCCCACGCTGGTGGCTGAAAATCCGTCATAGTGTCCTCATCGCCAAGATAAACCCAGACAAAACCCCCACTTTCCCGGACAGGATAGGCTTTATGTTTAAAGGACCGCTGCTTGCGCTCACTGTTGGGTTCAGACGCCATGTCCAGAACGGAGCCATCTACCGCGAACTTCCAACCGTGATAGAGACATCGAAGGCCACATTCCTCGTTGCGGCCAAACGAAAGGGAGGCTTTCCTGTGCGGACAACGGTCTTCCAAAACGCCTAATTTGCCCTCCGAATCACGAAACACAACCAACGTCTCGCCCAAAAGCCGGGTCTTTAAAGGGGTACAGTCGGGTGCAGCCACTTCCTCCGACATGCATGCCGGCAGCCAGTGCCGCCGCATGAGTTGCCCCATCGGGGCGTCTCCCTCCACACGACAGAGAGTATCATTTTGTTCTTGGGTAAACATCTATCCACCTCCCTGATAAATTTTTACTCTAAAGCCCGTTACACCGGTTCTTGCTGCCGAAGGACAAACAGAATAAACTTAGGCACCTAATTTTTCTAACCTGGAGCATAACCCCTGTCCAGAAAATTTTCACCCGATCCAACCGTACCTCATGTCTAAGTCTGGTGCCACGCCGCTGATCCGCTTGGGCGCCGTGGGCCTGGGGCGAGCCTTCACAGTGATGGTGCCAACCTTTGCCCTCGATCCCCGGGTTCAGCTTGTGGCCGGGGCAGACCCACTGCCCGAGGCACGTGCCCGGTTCGAACAAGATTTTGGCGGCAGCGTATATACCTCACTGGAAGATCTTCTCGCGGGAGTACAGGTCGATGCCGTGTATCTAGCAACGCCCGTGGAAGCGCACTTGCAGCAAATTCAAGTATTGGCCGACGCCGGCATTCATGTCCTGATGGAAAAACCGATGGCCCTCAGCATGTCTGATTGTTTGGAAATATTAGCCATCGCCGAACGGGCTAATATTCATCTTTTGATCGGCCATAGCCATAGTTTCGACACGCCATATCTGAGAACTAGAGAGCTAATAAGGGGGGGGTCATTTGGCCGGATCAGAATGATGACCGCCCTCAACTTCACCGACTTCATGTATCGGCCAAGGCGCCCGGATGAACTGGATACGGCCCGAGGTGGCGGCGTTGTCTACAGTCAAGCAGCCCATCAGATCGATATCCTACGACTGCTGGGTGGTGGGCAGGTCACTAACGTCCGGGCGATGACAGGTGCCTGGGATACGGACCGCAACACGGAAGGCGCCTATAGTGCATTTCTAACCTTTGAAGACGGTCTGGTGGCGACAGCCGTCTACAGCGGTTACGCCCATTTTGATTCCGACGAATTTCTGGACTGGCAGGGTGAGCTTGGTATTAGCAAAAACCCAGACACTTATTGGACGGCGCGGCAAAGCCTGGCATCGCTAACCCAAGATAGGCCGGAAAATGAGGTTAAGGCGGCGCGCAATTACGGCGGTCCACTCTATCAACCCCCTGACCTAGGCGAGGTCCGCGCGCGGGGACACCAGCATTTTGGCAGCATTATTGTGTCCTGTGAGCGGGGTGACATCCGCCCCCTGCCTTCTGCGATCATGATCTATGGGGACACCGAACGGTCCCGTCTTGAGTTGCCATCACCTGCCGTGCCCCGCGCTGAAGTCATTGATGAATTAGTTGGCGTGCTTGTAGACAGCACGGAAGCGATCCACAGCGGCGCATGGGCAACCGCAACCCTCGAGGTATGTCTGGGTATTTTAGCTTCGGCAACTTCCGGAGAGGAAATCACAATGTCGCATCAATGCAGCGTGCCGACGTGACCCCCCCGGTCGTCCGAAATGAAACCGACCTGATCCTGCGGCATTGGCAAGATGCCGTCCCCGATGACCGTCTTGCGCATTTGATTCGGGATGTGGCGCGCGCCCTGGAGCGCAGCCTACAGAGCCGGCTGGCCGCACATCACATCCCATTTGGCCACTGGACCTTTCTGCGCGTACTGTGGAACGGAGACGGCATTACTCAACGGGAACTGAGCCGGGAAGCCGGTGTCAAGGAGGCCACCACCACGGCCGTAGTTCGGCAGATGGAACAAGACGGTCATGTGGTCCGCCGGCATGTGGGTGGTAACCGGCGGCGTCAACACGTCTACCTGACATCCTCAGGAAAGGCGCTGGAACACCAGCTCATTCCACTCGCCATCGACGTCAATAAAATCGCGCTTGGCGCCATCGGCGAAATTAAGGTTACCAGCATGCGAGAAACTCTTTTAACCATGATCGAGAATTTGGCCGCGTCGGAGAACGGCGGGGATGATGCGTAAGGAGTTAGGCGTGCCCTGCCTCACCCGATAGCATGCGGGGATCGATGCCGAGTTTAAAAATCGCTCTCTCCCACTTTGTTTCGAGGTTCGTATCAAACACCAAGCCCATGTCTCCGGGTGCCTGGAGCCATCCATTTGCCCGGATCTCATCATCGAGCTGGCCCGGGCCCCATCCAGCATAGCCAAGTGCCAACAAGCTCTGTCGGGGACCAGAGCCCCGGGCAATGGATTTTAGAATGTCCACCGTCGCAGTCAGCGCGATACCGTCTTCAACGTCCAGAGTTGCATCCTGACGATAATCCGCCGTGTGCAGTACGAAGCCCCGGCCCGCCTCCACCGGCCCGCCAAAATGTACTGGCACATTCTCGGGCGCTTCGTCTTCGTTGATCTCGAGTTGTTCCATCAATTCGGCGAAGGAAAGTGAGTCGAGGCGCTGGTTAAGCACCAGACCCATGGCGCCCTCGTCTGAGTGAGCACATATGTATATCACGGCATTGGCAAATCTTTCATCGCGCATGCCCGGCATGGCTATCAAAAGACGGCCTGTCATGTAGGGATTGTCTGGATGTTTTGTCATATTTTCACTGTTTTTGAGTTTATACTTGGACGGACTTTATTCTCAGGCGCCCCCCACGCGATATCTTGCCACACCATATTGGCACAGAGACGAGTCTGTTCAAAGGACGTAAGGGATATACTGATCAATTTTAACGAACTCCCGCGTCACAGAAATCGCCCTATATTGTGTCTTGGGGACAAAGTTCTAGCGATCTCTCGAAGTGTTTATACTTTTCCGCCTTTTATTTCCTATATACGTTTGAAGGCGATCTAAATGAAAAGGCTACTTTTTACCTGAGGTTGATCATAAAATGACCAAATATACCCTCTTGCGTCGAGTGGTGCACGCTGCAACCCCTCTCGCCTATGCTTTGGGGCTAGCCTTCATACCTTTGGGAACTAGCTTGGCTGATGGGGGAGCCTCAGACTGGTTTGTCACCCCGCAAAACGAGGTCCGCCTGATTTCGACTACTCATGGCGTGGGTGGCAGTAAGATTGTTCGGCTGGGTCTGCAATTCAAGCTTAAGAAAGGCTGGAAGGTCTATTGGCGAACGCCGGGCGATGCGGGGTTTCCGCCCCAGATCGACTGGACACAATCCGTAAACTTGGGAAAGGTAAAATTACATTGGCCTGCGCCGACGCGTTTTGAGGTATTGGGATTTCAAACACTGGGATACAAAAACGGGGTAGTTTTCCCGATCACGGCAGCTGTGAAAGATCCCAATCAACCGTTAAAACTGCGCGCCAAACTGCGCTACCTTATATGCGATGATGTCTGCATTCCCTACCAGACGGAATTGAGCCTCGGGTTGCCCGTCGGGCATGCTCGGGTGACCGATCATTTTCAGCTGATCAGTAAATTCATAGCTCAGGTGCCGGGCGATGGCGCCAACCACGGCCTTAACATTGAAAAAGTTGAGACGGCGGGCGGGTTCAACACGGTGGAAAAAGACGTACGCAAAGGCATTATTCGCGTCGTGGCAACTTCCGCTGTGCCGTTCACGAAACCGGATATTTTTGTGGAAGGTCCTGAACTTGCCTTCTTCTCGCCGCCGAGAGTAACCCTGGAGAACGGGGGAAAACGTGCCGTATTTATCCTGCCGGCCTCCGAAGAGGAAAACACCAAGATTCAGGAGGCAACCCTGAGACTTACCCTCGTGGATGACGGGCGCTCCGCCACACAAACTCATCGCGTTGGGGTGGGCCCGCAACTTTCAGAGACCCCCTCGCACCTGCCCGTTGCTCTTCCGCTTATCCTTAGCCTGGCCATTATTGGCGGGCTCATCTTAAATCTAATGCCCTGCGTACTGCCGATAATTTCCCTCAAAGTGTTGGGCTTTGTCTCCCACGGCGGAGCGGACAAACGGGTCATCCGCATGAGTTTCCTGGCGTCATCCTTGGGAATTTTATTCTCATTTCTAGTAATTGCGAGCGTCATTGTAGGATTAAAGCTCGCAGGCACTGCCATCGGATGGGGCATTCAATTCCAGCATCCCTGGTTCATTGTTGGACTAACGGTCATTGTAAGCATGTTTGCATATAACCTGTGGGGCTTGTTCAACGTGACTTTGCCCTCCTGGCTCAGCACCTTGGCAGGCCGGCCGGCCGGCAGCACTGACAGCCATTCAAATTTCGTCGGTGATTTTGGCACGGGGGCCTTCGCCACCCTCCTGGCAACGCCGTGTTCGGCGCCATTCCTTGGGACCGCCGTAGGGTTCGCCCTCGCCGGAACCGTCCTAGATATTTATGCCGTTTTCGCGGCACTCGGTGTCGGCATGGCGCTGCCTTTCCTTGCCGTCACACTTTTCCCAGCCGTTGCTGCAAAATTACCTAAGCCCGGAGGCTGGACGGTTAAGTTAAAGTATGCTTTGGGCGTTGCCCTGGCTGCCACGGCGGTGTGGCTGATCTCGGTCTTGGCTGCCCAAATTTCCGTCCCAACCGCTGCCGCAGTGGGTGCGCTTATGATCGCCTTGGGCTTCACCCTAATATGCAAACGTCGGCTCGGGCAGCGCGGACACAATTTCGCGACCACTGCGATCCTCGCTATCGTGGCCGCATCTTTTGCAGCACCTTATCAGTTCAGCCCGGCGGTCGGCCTTAGTGCGAAAAGCGAGGCCCATTGGATGGCCTTCGAGCCTGATAAAATTCCGCACCTCGTGGCCGAGGGCAAAACCGTCTTTGTCGATGTAACCGCAGACTGGTGCATCACCTGCCAGGTAAACAAGGCGTTAGTTCTCAACCGGGGCGGTATTCTTGACGTGCTTGCCGATGGCAGGGCCATGGTCGCCATGAGAGGTGACTGGACGCGGCCCGATGCGAAAATCTCAGTCTATCTCAAGAGCTTTGGCCGGTTCGGCATTCCTTTTAACGCCGTTTACGGGCCCGCCAGAAAAAACGGGATTATATTACCGGAACTGC
>CAXFCV010000227.1:0-2319 GCA_964000975.1 uncultured Rhodospirillaceae bacterium
CTGCTCCGATCCATAGCCCAGAGGTGATAGCAAATATCGCTGCGTGTCCCAATAAACCCATTTAGCCAGCCTCGCATGGGATTTTGTAACCAAAATAGGCCGCCAAAATAAAACTCGGCGGGGGCCTATGGCAAACTAATCAACCGTCCAGGTTGATCCCTGGCGGAGCAACGCATTCAGATCCGTATTGGGCTTTTTCTCTTTCTCAGAAGCGAGCTGCTCGTGTACAGCCGCCTCGTAGGTTGGCGCTGGATCGCAATAAAGCACTCCAATCGCGGTTGGGAATGTCGGCGACTCCATTCCCGCCAGTAGATGCGCCATCATCTTATTGGTTTCGTCATGAACAAGCACATCCTGTTCTGTCACGCCATTCTCCCCAACGGTGATGACTTCCAATTCCATTTTACCCGGAACAAGGCGCAGACCTTTATCACCCTCGGCACCAAATATTAGGGGTTGATCGTGTTCACACACAATTTGCTGATCGGAAGCAACTGCCTTGTCTGTGAAATGGTCGTAAACTCCATTGTTGTAAACGATGCAATTTTGGAAAACCTCAACAAAGGATGCTCCTCGATGTGCGTAGGCACGCTTGAAGACATCCGGAAGGTGTTTTTGCTGGGAGTCAATGCCCCGAGCGACGAAGCGTGCACCGCAGCCGAGGGCGTATTCAGTAGCGGATACTGGGGTGTCAACTGATCCCAGCGGTGTTGAGGGCGAGCGCGTACCAACCTTAGAGGTCGGCGAATATTGTCCTTTGGTAAGACCATAAATTTCATTGTTGAAAAGGATGTACTGCAAATCTACGTTGCGGCGCAGGACATGCATCAGGTGGTTCCCGCCAATGGAGAGGGCATCTCCGTCCCCGGAAATAACCCAGATATCCAATTCGGGGTTAGCAAGCTTGGTGCCCGTAGCAATGGAGGCCGCCCGGCCGTGGATTGTATGAAAGCCGTAGGTGGCCATGTAATAAGGGAATCGTGCAGCACACCCGATACCTGAAATAAACACGGTTTTTTCCGGCGGGGCCTGCAACTGTTCCATGGTGTTCTGCATTGCGCGGACGATGGCATAGTCTCCGCAGCCTGGACACCATCGGACTTCCTGGTCTGAGGCATAATCTTTCGCTTTAAGTTTTTCAGGAGGCGTTTGTACGTTCATCTTTTCCTCTCCAGATGTCCACGAATGGCGGCATCAACTTCCGAAACTTTAAACGGCTGACCGGACACTTTGTTTAGGCCGAACGCCGGTATGAGATATTCGCTGCGGATTACTGTGATAAGCTGACCGGTATTCATTTCCGGTATTAAGACCCTGTCAAAGTTGTTCAGCAAAGCTGCGAGATTTTTAGGCAATGGCCAGATGTGGCGCAAGTGGATATGGGACACTTTCAGACCGTCAGCACGAACCCGCTGAACCGCTCGATTTATGGGACCGTAAGTCGAGCCCCAGCCGAGTACCGCCAGATCTCCCAACTCCTCACCCAACTCAACCTGCTGCTCCGCAATGTCGTGGGCGATGTCGTCGATCTTCTTTTTTCGGACATCAGTCATTTTCTGGTGGTTTTCCGGGTCATAGGAAATATCGCCGGTGCTGTAAGACTTTTCAATGCCGCCTATACGATGCTGTGTGCCCGGTGTGCCGGGGACCGCCCATACTCGTGCAAGGGTCTCGTTATCTCGCATAAAGGGGTGAAAGTCGTCAGGATCGACGTGGAATGCTACTTTCATGTCTCCAATGTCATCCACATCCGGAATGAGCCAGGGCTCAGACGCATTAGCCATATATCCGTCCGCCAATAGTATAACCGGTGTCATGTATTTGGTGGCAATGCGAGTGGCTTCAATCGCGGCGTCGAAACAATCTGCGGGCGAACGAGCGGCTACAACCGCCAGGGGGCTATCCGCATTCCGGCCATAGACGGCTTGGTGAAGATCCGATTGTTCAGTCTTGGTGGGAAGACCTGTAGACGGGCCAGCGCGCTGAACATTTATCACCACCAATGGCAATTCCACCGATATCGCCAGCCCTATGGCTTCGGTCTTGAGGGCGATTCCCGGGCCGGAACTGGCCGTGACTCCAAGTGTGCCTGCGTATGAGCCGCCAACGGCGGCACAGACCGCTGCAATCTCATCTTCCGCCTGGAAGGTCACCACGTCAAACTGTTTGAGTTTCGAGAGCGTATGCAAAATGGCGGAGGCAGGCGTTATGGGGTAGCCCGCAAACGTCATACGGAGGCCCGCTTTTTGCGCTGCTGTCACGAGACCCCAGGACAAGGCATCAATTCCAGTCACTGTTCGGTAAAGGCCTGGTGCGATC
>CAXFCV010000228.1:0-6376 GCA_964000975.1 uncultured Rhodospirillaceae bacterium
CTGAACTGGGGCCAAACTGGCGGTCCATGTTCGATGATTTTGACCAGGAAGCAGCAGCGGCTGCGTCCCTGGGGCAAGTCCATCGCGCCAGGGACACACGGGGCGCACAGCTTGCGTGCAAGCTCCAATACCCGGACATGTCATCCGTTGTTGAGGCCGATCTCAAGCAGTTAAAATTAGTTTTCGGGATCTACCGGCGCTACGATAAGGCCATTGACCCCTCGGCGATACATGGCGAGCTCGCTGCCAGGTTGCGCGAGGAATTGGACTACCGGCGGGAGGCGGCCCATATGAACCTTTACCGTCATATGCTCCGGGACGAGGACGCCGCCCACGTGCCGGAACCGGTGGAGGGCTTGTGTGGTGATCGTCTCCTGAGCATGACCTGGCTGGACGGCGAGCCTTTGTTGCCGTTCATCGAGAAACATTCTGGTTTGCAAGATCGAAATCGAGTTGCAATGAGCATGTTTCGTGCATGGTATGTGCCGCTCTATTTTTATGGCGTTATTCACGGCGATCCTCATCTTGGTAACTACACGGTGCGGCCCGATGGATCGATAAACTTGATGGATTTTGGGTGCGTCAGGGCGTTCAAATCATCGTTCGTAAAGGGCGTGATTGATCTCTACAAAGCGCTTCGTGATGGCGATTCGGCGCTTGCCGTTCATGCTTATGAGACGTGGGGATTCGATAATCTTAGCCAGGAACTAATTGATGTCTTGAATATTTGGGCTGAATTTGTGTATGCCCCGCTTCTTGAAGATCGGGTCCGGCTGATCCAGGAGCAAGAGGGGCATTATGGGGCCGGTGTCGCGCATAAGGTCCGGGAGGAACTGAATAAAGTTGGCGGCGTTGCGCCACCACCGGAATTTGTTCTCATGGATCGGGCGGCGGTTGGCCTGGGCTCTGTCTTTACGCATTTAAACGCCGAGATAAACTGGCATCAGCTTTTTCACGAACTCATCGATAATTTCGATGCCGATGACGTGCATACCCGCCAAGCGGAAGCTTTCGATTTGGTTGGTCTTGAACCAGCTTTCTAAGGTGTTTTACAGTAATACTGGCGTGGAACCGTCGATCCGGAATTAGTCCTTGGCAAAGCGAGCCCGAATGGGCATCTTGATATCGAATTTTCCACGTTAATTTCCCATACATTTTGCGAGGGGGCAAAAATGAAGATTGGGGTGCCGAAGGAACGGCTGCCGCAGGAAAAGCGGGTCGCTGTTTCTCCAGACTCGATCAAGAAGCTGATAGCCTTGGGCTTTGAAGTTGTTGTTGAAAGCGGTGCCGGTGATGGCGCTTCCTTCAGTGATGATGTCTACCAAGAGGCGGGGGCCAGAATCGCGCTCGACGCGGCCGGCGCGCTCAGCGATGTCGATGTTGTGTTTAAAGTCCGCCCGCCGTCAAAAGACGGTGGCGTTGATGAACTCTCCCTGTTGACGTCAGGCACACTCCTAGTGTCGAGCCTAGGGGTCATGTCAAATAAACCGCTCGCCGACGCCCTCGCGCAACAAGGTGTTACAGCCTTTGCCATGGAGATGCTACCCAGGATTACAAGGGCCCAGTCCATGGACATCCTGTCGTCCCAGAGTAACCTGTCGGGCTACAAGGCCGTTCTTGATGCCGCTGGTGAGCTTGGCAGAGCGTTTCCGATGATGATGACAGCGGCGGGCACCATCGCGCCCGCCAAGGTATTTATTATGGGTGTCGGTGTCGCCGGCCTTCAGGCCATTGCAACTGCGAAACGTATGGGGGCGGTGGTGACGGCGACCGATGTGCGGCCTGCGACCAAAGAACAAGTAGAAAGCCTGGGGGGCAAATTCCTAGTCGTTGATCCGGCCATGGAGAGAGATTCTCAAACCGAGGGGGGTTATGCAAAGGAAATGCCCCCGGAATATTTTGAGAAACAAAAACAGGTCGTTGCTGAACACATCAAAAAGCAGGATGTGGTCATCACAACGGCGCTTATACCTGGTCGAACGGCCCCGATCCTCGTGACCGATGAAATGGTCAAAAGCATGCCTTCCGGCGCCGTGATCGTTGATTTGGCAGTCGAGGCCGGCGGCAATGTGGAGGGGGCCGAGCTGGGCCAGACGGTGACAAAGCATGGGGTCACCATCGTTGGCCATGCCAACGTCCCGAGCCGTGTGGCACAAGATGCTAGCACCCTGTTCGCAAAAAACCTACTGAACTTCATGACACCATTGGTGGACGGCGAAACCCAGGAACTTAACATCGACTGGGAAGATGAAATTATCCAAGGAACCCTCATTTGCCGGGATGGGAGTGTTGTTCATCCGGCACTCACCGGACAGGAGAGCTAAAGTGAGTGCAGATAAAATGGTGGCTGATGCCGCTGAGGTTGCAGGATCTACCGATCCCTTCCTCTTTTTGTTCACGGTCTTTGTGTTGGCCGTTTTTGTGGGTTTTTATGTGGTCTGGAGTGTGACCCCAGCGCTGCATTCGCCGCTGATGAGTGTGACAAACGCGATATCATCGGTGATCATCGTCGGTGCCTTGATCGCGGCGGGCCCTGCGGATCTGAGCTTTTCAAAAGTGATGGGCTTTCTCGCCGTGGCATTGGCATCGGTAAATATTTTTGGGGGGTTCATTGTGACCCAGCGTATGCTCGCCATGTTCAAGAAAAAAGAGCGGACATAGGGGTGGCTATGAGTGAAACGATGACAGGCTTTGCCTACCTCATCGCGTCGGTTTGCTTCATATTGGCGCTCCGAGGTCTCAGTTCGCCCGAAACCGCGCGAAAAGGAAACGCCTTCGGAATTGCCGGAATGATCATTGCGATCGCGACGACGCTGGCGGATCCTGGCATTCTCAGTTTCGAAATGATCATCCTGGGCGTGCTCGTCGGGGGCAGCATTGGAACCGTAGTAGCATTAAAGATCCAGATGACGGCGTTACCTCAACTGGTCGCCTTTTTTCATTCCCTGGTCGGTTTGGCAGCGGTTTTTGTGGCTGCAGCAGCGTTTTTTGCACCGGAAGCATATGGCATTGGCACCCGCGGGAATATAGCAACCGGGAGCCTCATAGAAATGGCGCTCGGTACAGCCATTGGTGCGATCACCTTCTCCGGCTCCATAATCGCGTTTGCCAAACTGCAGGGCATCATGAGCGGATCACCTATCGTGTTCCCGGGCCAGCACGTGCTGAACGCATTGATCGGTTTGGCAATTGTTGCTCTTATCGTTTGGCTTGTGATGTCTAACAACGACCAGGCGTTTTGGGCCATCGTAGCGATTTCGCTGCTTATTGGCTTGCTACTGATCATACCCATCGGAGGG
This sequence comes from uncultured Rhodospirillaceae bacterium, assembly GCA_964000975.1. Lineage (GTDB taxonomy): Bacteria > Pseudomonadota > Alphaproteobacteria > Rhodospirillales > UBA2165 > TMED167. The sequence goes on from CAXFCV010000228.1 coordinate 3,300, forward strand.
GCCGACATGCCGGTGGTGGTCTCCATGCTGAATTCATACTCAGGCTGGGCAGCTGCCGGAATTGGCTTCACCCTCTCAAATTCCGCATTAATCATTGTCGGAGCGCTTGTGGGTTCCTCTGGCGCCATCCTCAGCTACATCATGTGTAAGGGCATGAACCGGTCCATCTTTAATGTGCTTTTGGGCGGCTTTGGTGGCGAGACCGTTGCAGCCGCGGCTAGTCAGCAGGGAGATCGGGCTGTAAAATCGGGCTCTGGGGATGACGCTGGCTTTATCATGAAGAACGCTAGCAAGGTCATTATCGTGCCAGGTTACGGTATGGCGGTGGCGCAGGCGCAACATGCCCTTAGGGAAATGACAGATCTTCTGAAAGAAGAAGGAGTGGAGGTTTCCTTTGCAATTCATCCAGTTGCAGGTCGGATGCCCGGTCATATGAATGTTCTTCTGGCTGAGGCAAATGTGCCTTATGACGAAGTGTTCGAGTTGGAAGAGATCAACTCTGAGTTTTCGACGGCAGATGTAGCTTTCGTCATTGGGGCCAACGACGTGACCAATCCCGCCGCCAAGACAGATCCTGCGAGTCCGATTTACGGCATGCCGATCTTAGAAGTTGAGAATGCCGGAACAGTGTTGTTTATCAAGCGATCGATGGCTTCAGGCTACGCGGGCGTGGATAACGAGCTGTTTTTCCGCGATAACACTATGATGCTCTTTGGAGATGCGAAGGCAATGACCGAGTCCATCGTTCAGGCTCTGGGGTAGTTTTGTAGCGCTGCCGCTGGCTCCAGAGAAGATAAAAAGTCCGGTGTTATTCCGGACCTCTCTATTTCTGCCAAAGCGGAAGAGAAATAATTTTAGAAGCCCTCCCGTTCAAGCCGCTTGCGTTCAAGTTTCCGGGCACGACGAACGGCTTCCGCTTTTTCACGGGCCCGTTTTTCGGACGGTTTTTCATAAGACCGCCGAAGTTTCATTTCCCGGAATACCCCCTCGCGCTGCAATTTCTTTTTAAGCGCTTTCAGGGCTTGATCGACATTATTTTCGCGTACAGTTACGTGCAACTTTCAGATTCCTCAGACAAAAGATAAACGACCAGAACCCGGCCTCTTTGATAACAATGCGGTTAGTACCACACGGGATTAGGCTTGTGAACCCCGAACTAGGAAATACCCGTCAGAATGTGCCATTGGACGAAGGGAGGTTTTTTCGTCATAGTAAAGTTATGGCAATATTAAAAATAGCGCGTATGGGCCACCCGATTTTGCACAAGGTGGCGGCCAGTGTGACGGACCCGACCTCTGCAGATACGGCGTCGGTAGTGAATGATATGTTGGAGACCCTCCAGGACGCAGGTGGGCTCGGCTTGGCTGCTCCGCAGGTTCATATCTCAAAGCGAATTGTTGTGTTTTTTATACCGGAGGCGCGCACTGGAGATGGGCCGGATGACATTCCGGAGCAGTTAACGGTTATGATCAATCCGGAGATCGAACTGCTCGACCACAAAAAAGAGCTGGATTGGGAAGCCTGCCTCTCCGTGCCCGAGTTGATGGGTTCGGTACCGCGCTTCACCAAAATTAAGTATAGCTGGACCAATTTGGATGGGTCTCAGAGTGACCGAGTTGCTGAGGGATTTCATGCCAGGGTGGTGCAACATGAATGTGATCACCTCGACGGCGTCCTATATCCAATGCAGATGGACGACCTTCAATTAATCGGCTATTCCAAGGAAATCCAAATGAATTATGATCTTATGCGGTTGGGCTCATCCGAACAGAAGGATGCCGCAGACGGAGAGGCAGCGGAGTGAGAAAAGATACAATAGTACCAGAGGCACTTGTTACCCGATTCCTCGACCATGTTGTATTTGATGGTTGGAGCCAACGAGCCCTTGAGGCTGCTGCAGGTGATGTCGGCCTAGACAAACTGTCTGTGCGGAGGATCGTGCCAAATGGTCCCGAAGACATAGTATGGGCATTCAACGATATAGCGAATGCTAAAATGAACGCAGCGCTCGCAAAAATTAATATCGATGATTTGCCGGTCCGTGAGAGAATAGTGACTGCCATTCGTGTTCGCCTGCAGCAGAATGCAAAGCATAAAGAAGCCGTCCGAAAAATGCTACCTTATCTTGCTCTACCGGGACGGGCGTCGCTGGCAGCAAAGTGTACGTATGAGACGGTCGACTCCATGTGGCGCTTTGCCGGCGATACCTCGACAGATTTTAACTTTTACACCAAGCGTGGCCTGCTAGCCGGTGTTTATGGCAGTACAGTCCTCTATTGGTTGTCAGACGATTCAGAAGATCACGGGGATACCTGGGCTTTTCTGGAGCGCCGTATCGCAAATGTTATGCAAATCCCAAAAATTCCAATGGCCTTTAAGGAGCGTTTCTCTCGGATGCCTCCTATTGATCGTTTTCTAAAGCTTAAGCCGCTCAAATCTTAAGGCGTTGAAAGATATACCGAAACTCGGGTTGCCTCCTGAAGTCTACCACGTTCTTAGATTATGTCCTGTCGAGCTTAACCGGATCGAAGATATTGGTCTGCGATGGTGCATAGGAGATCGAAAAAAGGCGACATTAATATCTCTGTTACTCGGTTCAATCAAATTAGCGATAAAGCACAGGAATGAGAAGTATCGGCCGGAGTCTTCCTATGCCTATCGTCTGAAATTGGAACGCGGTATGCTATCCGAAATCACTATCGTTACTCGGGAAGGAGATCCAACAACTATCATTCTGTTTGAAGGTCAAGTGTGACATAGATATCTCGCGGACTAGTCTTTAGGCTGTTCCACGATAGCCTCTGTCTGGTCTGCACGGAATTGATCAAGCCGCACCGCAATTTTTTGATCACCGAGGGCTAAAATGCTGGCGGCCAAAATGGCGGCATTTACCGCCCCTGACCGGCCCACGGCCAGTGTGCCTACGGGAATACCCGCCGGCATTTGGCTCATAGCAAGAACGGCGTCCAGACCGCCCATGACTTTACCCTCCATCGGGACTCCTAGAACTGGGAGGGGCGTTAAGGCGGCTGCGGCGCCGGGCAATGCGGCGGCCATGCCGGCCCCAGCAATAATTA
>CAXFCV010000229.1:0-2792 GCA_964000975.1 uncultured Rhodospirillaceae bacterium
CACCCCCCATAGCCCCGCCTGCTTCTACCGTGTGCTGGGACGAAAATTTGTCACAATGGTGTCACAGCGGTCCAATGTTTTCGCCTTGAGTTGATTAGGATCTACTTGTAGCCTCAACCCGTGATAGGCTGATTTCATTGGTTTTTTGATAGTTAGAGTCCTTGATTAGTTGGGAGAGCACCGCGTTCACATCGCGGGGGTCACTGGTTCAAGTCCAGTATCGCCCACCATTGGGTTTAATGCGTCACATGCAAAACGCTCGTGTTGTCTAGGCAGCATCACTCTCACGGCAAAATAATGTTTGGAGTATAAATTGGAGAACGATCTGAGTGAAAAGACAGCCTTTGTCACAGGCGGGAGTGCGGGCATTGGCGCCGCCACGGTGCGAATGCTGGCAGAGGCTGGCAGCACCGTGATAGTTGGATACAATAAAGGCAACGACCGTGCGTCGTCGCTTATAGACACGTTGCCGGGAGACGGACATTCGACCCAACAGATCACCATGGAGGACGGGGCCTCAATCAAGCGGGCGGCGGACGCCATCAAGAACCGCCACGACAAGCTAAACATATTGGTGAACTCGGCCGGCTTTACCAAGCCGATCCCGCACAATGATCTTGATGCGCTCGACGATGAGTTCTTCGACCACATGTTACTTGCAAACGTGCGTGGGCCATTCTCGGTCATTCGGGAGCTGCGCCCACTTCTCCAAGTCGGCGGTAATAGCGTTATCGTAAACCTCTCGTCGGTCTCCGGTTTCAAGGGTGCCGGCAGCAATATTGCTTACTGTGCTTGCAAAGCGGCAATCGACACGATGACCTTGTCACTGGCTCGGGCTCTGGGACCCGAGATACGGGTAAATACGGTGTCACCGGGGGCAGTCGCTACGGACTTCGTTGCCGGTCGCGACCGCGCAAAACTTGAAGAGTTGGCCAAGCTCTCACCTCTCCAGGAGGTGGTGGAACCCGAGGACGTGGCGATGGCCATCATGGCTTATGTTACTCACCTCAAAAAATCTACCGGAGCCCAAGTGATTGTGGATAGCGGACGGTTTCTCTAGCCAGGGGTTTGATCTTCAATCAAGCATCTTTTTTTCGACAATGAGCCAAACTCAAATTGTAGGTGATGTTGAATTTTAGTCGGATACAAATACGACATAAAGTAATGTCAATTAACGGATTAATCTTCGATCAATTTGGATACGAACCCTATCTAACGTTAAGACAGGTTTGAGAATTAAAATTCAATGCTACACCTGGCCTGCGGTCGGAGCCTTGAACTGCATTATGCCATTAGAAGCCTGTCGCACCGATATAAGTTAGGTTTTCGCTGCCTGCACCCGCTAAACGCCCATAAATTTCCTCATCTCTAATTGGGGACGCCGTGGCCGCCAAATGTGACGCGTGTCAGCTCTCTATATTGCGGATAGAAATCATCGACAGCAGCATGCTGGGTGGCCGTGTTATCCCAGACAGCCATCGTGCCTTCGTGCCACTTATGTCGCACCTGATTTTCGGGACGGGCCGGAAGGCTAAAGAGAAACTCCAAAATACCCCGGCTCTCCATCCGGGGTAGACCTACAATATGGTGGGTGAAAGTTGGATTCACATTTAGGATTTTTTTGCCTGTCCTAGGGTGTATCCTGATCACTGGTTGCGGGATTGGCGGATTTTTGGATTTGTGGTTTAGAAAGGCCTCGCCACTACGTGCCAGAAATTGGGTCCGACCATCTAGCAGCAGATCCCAACTATGAATCGCCTCAAGCCCCTCCAGATAGGACTTCATTCTGTCAGATAATGCGTCATAAGCCGCCGACATGCTGGCCCAGATAGTATTTCCTGTGCCATCCCTCGGTAATTTGCGGGCATAAAGGCTTGTGCCTCCGGGCGGCTCTTTGGCCCAGGTCAAATCCGAATGCCAACGTGCTGTGCCCGTTGGTGGGTTATTCTTATCATTAATTACCACTTCAATCTCAGGATCATCGTCGAGATGATCGAAAAAGGTATAGGACGGCAGTAACGGCCCAAAGATGCGAGTAGCCTCCTTTTGCTGGTTTGGATCGAGATTTTGATCCGGAAAAAATATCACCTCATGGGCGTCCAAGGCCTGACGCAAGGTTTTCTTCTCTCCATCGGACAAGTGGTCCTTCAAATTGATATTGTGGATCTCTGCACCCAATGCCGCACCCGAGGCGCGCACTTCAATTTTGGCATTCTTCATCAATTACCTCCCGAGGTAGCCTGCATTAATGAGCCCCAATTTTCATTTTCCATTTTGGCACAATTTTATCACCATAAATTCATATTTATTTTTATTGGATGAATGGCTATTTTACGAGCATGGCTTCCATCCTGGCCAAATTCAATTGGATTTTGGAAACACCCACACCCTGACGGATGTGGCTTGGGCGCCCTCAATCACCGCACTTAAAATCGATGATTTTGATTTCACCCCCTTCCCAAATGTGGAAGCTTGGCACCGACGGGTTACTGCCCGTCTTCAATTTGAAAAAGCTTTCCTGAAATGGATCAGAGAGGCAAGTTGGGGTAATTAGTAACGTTTTGTATTGAAGACGTGGCAACGGCGATCATTACTAGTGGGTCTCCTCCAGCCCATGCCCAATTGTGAACCTTGCGGTCATCGTTAATGCTCCAGGGTCAAGCTCCATAATCAGACTGGTGGAGTTAATTCCTCAATTGATTGTCAGGCTGGCGGCGTCCAGAATGGGACCTGTCAAGTGATAGATCGGGAGAATCGGGGCCGTGACTTACAGCAGATCCGAGGCCAAGGAA
>CAXFCV010000230.1:0-4764 GCA_964000975.1 uncultured Rhodospirillaceae bacterium
CCTGCCTATACGGCGACCATGGAAATCGATCTGCATGGCGCAACAGGCGCTCTAAACATTGATGACGCCCATCGCGACGTCGTCCTTGCACCCGGAGAACCCATCCCCTGTCCCTATACGCCGGAGCATGAGGTAAACGTGGCTTTTCTTGGCTCAGCAATGCCGGGCGACTTTGCCCTTGGAGAATTCTTTGGACCAATGAAAGAAGAGTCCGATGCCTTCATCCGCTATTCTCTTGGCATCGGGGGGGTCGGACTTGCCACGGGCGCACATGCGCGAAACGTGCTCGCCCTGACCATGGCCGCTGATCGTTCTGCAGAAAAAGGTTCGCCGGTCAAGTTATAAGCGTCCGAGAAAATGTAGGGTGATAAACCTCTGGGCGAGTTCAGTTTCGAGCGGGTTCGATATTTGGCATACGACCGCGCCAGTCAGCTCCTTTGCTCCAGGCCAACATATTGGCTTCCTCGGGCTCTTCATCGTCAAGATATAGCACCGTGCGCCAGGCAAGACTGAGCATACAAGACGTAACAGGTGGCCCAGCCCAGTCGGCAATATCGAGGATAGGCCTGAGCGTCGGCATGCCTGTACCTAGCATGACGATGGCATCAAGATTCTTGTGCTCCAGAAGTATTAAGCTTTCCGCCGCACTGCAGGCCTGGAGACTATAGATCGGGTGGAAATCGCTGTCTGGATTAAAAGCACTCGCGACTTCGGCCACCGTAAACCCTGCGCTCTCCCAATAACCGATGCTGCTCTCCGTGAGATCAGGAGGATAGGGTGAAGCTAGACCGATCCGTTTCGCACCCAACGCCAAAAAAGAATCGCAGACGGCACGGGCAGCCGTCACAAAAGGATAGCCACGTTTTCTGAGGATCGTATCGCAAATCTCGGCCTCCCGCGCCTGGCCAATCAGATAGGACGCCCCGGTACACCCGAAGCAGGCGGCGTCAATGGGTGCATTTGCGAAACGATCGAATGTCGCCTCAATCTGATCGACATAATCATAAAGGCGATCAACAATGGTGCCTTTATCGCTTGTCATACGGGCATTAATCATCCCGACACCATCGGGCCAGAGAATGTTAAACTCCGGCTCCACCGTGGTATTCGCTTGCGGCGTCAATACCCCAACAAGCCCGCGTTTAGCATATTCCAGGTCCGCCATCTGCGTTAAAATTCCCTTTCGATTAGCCTATCGCAATTGGCAAATGCCATGAGCAATAGTACATACATGGATACAGGAGACCATCCAATCGCAAGGAGTCTAGCTTGGCAACTGATAAAAAAAGTGAACGGGTGATTATTGCCGGAGGCGGTCCCGTCGGCCTGTTTGCCGCTGTCCGGCTCAGCCGGTTTGGTATACCGGTTACACTGATAGAAGCCGCTGAAACGGTAAACAAGGACATCCGGGCATCCACCATCCATCCGCCGACGCTCGACATGATGGAACCCTATGGTATCAGCGCGCGGGCGGTGGCAGGCGGTATGCCGGCGCGGCAATGGCAAATCCGCATGCATACAACAGGCGAGAAAGCCGTGTTTGACATGGGTTGTATTGCGGATGTCACAGACTATCCCTTCCGCTTGCAGTTTGAACAAAGTAAATTGTGCGCCATCATGGGAGAGATGCTCGCTGCAGATCCCCTGGTTCAAATGTATTATGGAACGAAGATTGAATCGTTCGAACAGGATGACGAAAGCGTAACAATTTTTGCTGACCAAAATGGCGAGCGCGTAATACTTACCGGACGCTTCCTGATTGGAGCAGATGGAGCTGCAAGTTCTGTCAGGGAGCACTTGGAACTTTCCTTCGAGGGGTCGATGTATCCAGAGCGGACTGTTCTGGTTACCACAACGTTTCCGTTCCACAAGCATTTGGATGACATTTCAAACGTCAGTTATTGCTGGGATACGGATGGCAATTTCAGCCTTTTACGGCTGCCGGACCGGTGGCGTGTTAGTCTATATTTCCCTGAGGGCCTCTCACCGGAAGAGGCCCTGGACGGCAAACATCTAGAAGCCCGCTTGCAATCCATCTGCGCCTCAAGCCAAGCCTTTAATATTACGGATAAGCGAGTGTATCGCGTTCACCAACGTATTGTTGAACGATATGACCATGGTCGGGTCGTTTTGGCGGGTGATGCAGCTCATATCAATAGCCCAACTGGTGGAATGGGCATGAATGGCGGCCTGCACGACGCACACAACTTGACCGAAAAGTTAGACAAAATTTGGCACGAGGGCGGCGACCTCTCCCTGCTGGCACTCTATTCGCGTCAACGCAAGCCCATCGCAGAACGCGAAATCATGCTGCAGGCCGACCGCAATCGGAAAAGGATGACAGAGAAAGATCCAGAGAAACGGAGAGCCTCTTTACTGCAATTGCAGGAAACGACGTCTGATGCGGAAAAACAACGGGCCTACCTAATGAAATCGTCCATGTACGATGGGCTCGCGGCAGCGACGGCCATCACCTGACCCGCCCGTGCTCAGCGGGCGGGCAGTAGGGTCACCAATTCCTGCTTGATCACTTTACCAAGCCCAGTCTTAGGCAGCTCATTGACGAAGAAGAATCTTTCAGGAACCTTATAGGACGCCAACCGATCTCGACAATGGACATCCAAAGAGTCCTCCTCGACTGCCTCGCCGACGATAAACACGGCGACATCTTCCCCCCTCTCAGGGTGTGGCCAGGCGACTGCTACAGCGTCCGTAACTCCGGGGTGAGATAGCACGGCCTGCTCAACCTCGCCCGGATAAATGTTGACGCCATTACGAATGATGACATCCGTGGCGCGTCCCACTAGATACAACAAACCGTCTTGTCCCAGGCGACCGACATCTCCCGGATAATACCAGCCATCCCGGAAAGCCTCTGAACTAGCAGCAGCGTCGTTGTAGAAACGATCAGAAACCCCCGGGCTTTTATAGCGGATCAGTCCTGCCTCGCCAGCGGACCGTATATTGCCGACGTCATCGACAATTTGAATTTCTGTTTGATAGATTGGCTCTCCAACGGAATAGGCCGCCTCTCCCACATGCTTGGGCAACAGGATCGACGTCCCGCCCCCCTCTGTCGAGCCATAATAATTGATAAAATTAGGGTTCAGGTTTTTCATCACCGCTTCACGCTCGTCGGGATGCAAAATAGCGCCCGTCGACAGCAGCCGGCTCAATCCTGCCATTAAAGGCCGGGTGCCTCGGGGAATATCGATTAGACGGCGCAATAGGGTGGGCACTAGCAAAAGCGTTGTGGCCTCATATCGGACGACCGCGGCAACAAGCTCTTCCGGCTCGTAAGGAGGTGGAAACATGACCACGGTGGCACCGCTGAAAAGACTGCCCATAGTAAAGCTGCGCCCACCGCCGAAATACAGGGGTGTCGCGCTCAGGTAGCGGTCATGCTGATTGAAACCCAGACTGACCCAAGCCATTACGAAGCGGGCGGTAAACTGATCATGCGTTAATAGAGGACCCTTTGGGCGCCCCGTCGTTCCCGAAGAAAGCGACAAAACCACTGGACACCTCCCACCGGGCGCGCAGGGTCTTGAGCCAGACTGCTCCGCCACCCCGGCTTGCCATGCCGCATTGATTTCAATGCAGGGCAAATCAGAGATAATAGTCCCAGTCTCCATCAAGAGCAGCGTCACCTTAAAATAATGACATACGTTCCTGATCTCTGCTTCTGCCCAGCGCCAGTCCAAAGGTAAAATGATGGCGCCAATTCGAGCGATCGCATAATTGATCATCAGATGTTCGGCACTGTCCTTTAGACATACCCCGACAAGTGTTCCCTCGCCGGCACCCAGAGTGACCAAATAATCCGCAATCTGACGAACCTGCTGATCTAGACTGCCGTACGTATATGTCCTCCTGCCCTCAACAATTGCAGGATGAGTACCGCGACGAATGGCGTTCTGTTCAAGAGCCAAGGCAATATTTTGTCCGGAATGCAAAACCTAACCTATTAATTTATTTACATTTTTATGAATAATGGCATGCTCTTTCCCGGCACACAACAAGACCATGGAACAGACGTATGGCCCACAACCCTTTACCCGTGACGGCAATCGATGCCGTCGTGAATATTCAGACCCAAGAAGCCCTGACTTATAGACCTGAAGACCGCCGGGGGTTTTATGTTGAAAAGCTCGGCGTATCAGAAAAAACCTACCAAGGTCTCTCCCATGAAGACATGCTGCGCCGCATGGATGATGCCGGGATTGAAAAATCATTCCTAATTGCGGCGAAGATTGGACGCCTTGGATTGCCCGCCACGTATCATATTCCTTATGAATTGGTGGCTGATGCGGTAGCTGCACACCCGGACCGGTTTCACGGGTTGGCGGGCATTGATCCCTTTGATGGAATGGCCGGCGTCAAAGCGCTTGAGCACGCTGTCACCGAGTTAGGGTTTATCGGCGCACACGCTTACCCGCACTGGTTCGAGCTCGCACCTGATCACGCCAAATATTACCCGTTCTACGCAAAATGTGTCGAACTAAACGTGCCCATTCAGCTGCAGGTAGGCCAATCAATGGTTTATTCGCCCAAGTACCCAATGCGGAGTGTTGGCCAGCCCATCACCTTGGATGCCGTGGCTTGCGATTTTCCCGACCTAAAACTAATTGGCATCCACATCGGCATTCCCTGGCACGATGAGATGATCGCTATAGCCTGGAAGCACCGAAACGTTTTTATTGGCTGCGACGCCCATGCGCCGAAATACTGGCCTGAGAGTTTCGTCCGCTATTTGAATTCCTA
>CAXFCV010000231.1:0-2812 GCA_964000975.1 uncultured Rhodospirillaceae bacterium
AGCGAAATTTCCGAAGTCTTACCGCGAGGCGTCAATGTCAATAGGGTCGGAGGTGAGTTATTTCTAAATGGCGAGAAGATCAAAAACTTTTGACAGGTAGAAAATAGAAACCTCTAAATTGTGAGAGAGAGGGGCCGGTTTTGAACCGGCGCCCACGTATCTGGCAAAAAGATCAAACGCCGTCGTATGACCCCCGTCGCTTCCAGCTCTCATAGCCTGCATCTGTGATGCGCCATAGCCATTTCATCACGACGTTGGTCTCCTCGAGAGACGTTTTATCGAGATCGGCCACCGGTTGTTCTACCGGCGACAAAAGTTCCGCGATAACCGGGATGTTTTCATTCGTTAATTTATTCATCATAAAACCCTATGCTTTCTAGTTCAAAACCAGAAGCCATCCCTGGGTTCAACTCGGGCAAATATAATTCTTCTATGAAGCAGCCGTCGGCCGTTTTTGATTTTTCTTTTTGCCCGGTGAGTTCATATTTAATACATGAGTTCTATCATTTCTTCTTACATTAAAATTTACACGCAGACCTGCGTTTTTTGCATGGGTCGTCAAGTGGGCGCGACATTCTGTCCTATGAGCTCTTATTAGTAACGACGGGAGCGCGGGAGCTACCGCGATATAGAACATCTACCAATATCATGTGTGGCACGGTGAGAGCTGCCAGGCCAATGAATATAACCCGGACTAGAGCCACGTCCGCAGTCGTGTGCGCCATACCGATCCAAATCATGAAAGCCCCGAGGGACCAGCTTAGCGCAGTAAACACAGCGATTTGTTTGTATATTTTCCCCAGTGGCAGGGACATACGTAGTGATCGCCATATAGATCGGAAATGACGGACGGAATGTAGACAACAAAAATAGAGGGCAAAACCGACAAGTGGCGGCAATTGAGAAAATACGATCAGCAGCACCATTAGTTCCAAAAAGCCACGACGCCAGTAGGGGTTAGTAATTGCCTGCCACAGATACACCAGCAAGGCGACTATAAATAGGGCAAAGAAAAGATCAATTAGGATCCAAACTAGACCCATGTCATTGCCGATTAGGAAGCTATAAATGGAATGAACCTGTGCCTTATGGCTCTGACTAATGCCAACAATGATGGCGCAGCCATGAGCATATACTTGAAGCCATCTCATCTCACCGTGTTTTATGTGTGCAGCGTCGAGGCCAAAGTGAACGATGCTGATTACCAAAAAACCGATCAGCGCTAACGTTGGAAATGCCAACCAAAATAGGACGACCAGGGCCGCTAGAATACTATATGCGCTGAAAAATTTGAACGAGCTCGAGAATCGGTGGGTGTAACCAAGATGGCCGGCTATGGCGCCATCCGCCGCTCCATGAGGCAACCCGATGACGACAATGGCCAGGAGGGCGATCAAATTAACAAGACCAAGATTTGAAACCAGAGTGTCCAACACCATCAAGCACTACTTTTTAACTGGGCGGTGTATCTACCAACAATACGCCTCGTGAGAGATCTTATAAAAATCCATTTTGGCATCATAAAAATAACCTTTAAACGCAAGGACCACGTAGCTTCTCCACTTAGAAACAGCGCGAATTCGTCTCCATCAAGGCCCCGTGCCATTCGTATAAAGATATTTGGAGCAGCATCAGGCCAATCTTTCATAACGTTCACGAATACATCATCCATCCACAGGTCGATCCACTTGTGCGGCGGGCGTATTTTTATCTTGTGAGTGCGCTTATTTGCGCTCGTGATGGCCGTTGCAATCTGTTTCTGAATGAAGGCAAACGCATAGCCGCTGGATGGTTTTATAGCCCCACCATTTCCACCGAGGCCTGTGGCAGGACCGGATGATCGGCGTAAGTGGCCCATGGGAATGGCGCCTCTTTCGACACGCGTGACGGAATAGTCATGCTGACCGTGGTATTCCTCTAAATACGTGGAAATTGCTGTCTCAAAAAAGTCATCGGGCTCCCGCTTGCAGCTAAACATTGTTGACTCCACAAGCGCTTCACTGTCAGTGAAGGGGAGGACGTAGATGAAATGGATGCCACGTGACTGATCACACCGGAAATCCATTAAAGTGGCCATCGACGGATCAAACGTCCCGCCCTCCGCTGCTACCTCCCAACCGATAAAATGCTGCATCAGTTGACCACTCGGGATGGTGGATGGCCTGCTGTCCAGAATCTGGGCATTCGGGTCGACAATTGTATCCTGCTGCTTGATAATTTGAACGCCGGCTTTTTCTGCACGTGTCCGACAATGGGTTTCCCACCGGCTACGATAGAGCGCATGGTACGGGTGGTTTATGGAGCCTAACTCTGCTGAGGTCTGTTCCGTTACAATACGCCAGGTTGCCCATGCCTGATGAGCGAGGCCGACGGCTGCATCAAGACCCGGAAGACGCCAGAATCCCCATATGTGCTCCTGCGACGGGGGCGCTCCCTCAGGAATTACCAATGTAAGTTGATGGTCTGGTAGATCTTCCGCCCTTGCTGCGAGAGACAATCCTGCGCATCCATCGCCGATGATGTATATGGCATTCATAGGTCAACCTACCATCTTTTACCCAATTTCCGGGAGACCCGTAAGGGCAGCATGCAGTGCAGCATCATGTTCCTCCACTTGTACGTCCCGGCGCTCGAAGAGCAGGGAAAAGACGGCTTGAAAGGAGCAACCTATTTTTGTTGCTCTACTGGTCACCTGACGGCCAAGATGCCAGCTATGGCCAGTCCGCGCTAGCTGAACCCCGATTTCGCGATAGACCTGAGCCGCCACCGCGATTGCAACGCGAGCGCGCGGGGGCAAATAGCAATAACCTTG
>CAXFCV010000232.1:0-2578 GCA_964000975.1 uncultured Rhodospirillaceae bacterium
CAGGGGTTAAGTTGGCATATTGTTCCCGAGTTGGATACGGATGCTAAGCATGCAGCCGCCCAGCTTTTGTTGGGCAAGCATGACTTTACTACGTTCCGAGCGGCCCGCTGTCAGGCAGACAGTCCAACGAGGACTTTGGACCTGCTGGATGTGGTTCGAGATGGGGAAAACATTCTAATCTATGCACGAGCCCGGTCGTTTCTGTATCATCAGGTGCGCAACATGGTGGGTACTCTCAAGCTTGTCGGGGAGGGGAAATGGTCTCCTCAGGATGTAGCGGATGCTCTGGCTGCTACAGATCGATCTGCGGGTGGACCTACGGCGCCTCCGGAAGGCCTCTATTTGAGGGAAATCATATATTAGCGGCTATTTTAACGCCCTTGTTTGGGCGTAAAAATCATCCACATAATGCCGGCTCTCCCGTCGAAAGGCCATCCCTGAGGGTTGCTATGCGAGCATTCATTGGTCTTTTAGAGGAGAAACGCTTTATCTCCCCTGCGCCGTGGGGTAATCCATGCCACAGTTTAAACCATGCGGCGGCAAGGCGTGACCTTCCTAAAATCTCCATCGAAACTTATTTTTGGTACTGCTTTTCTGGCCAGCCTAGCGCTTGTTTTAACGCCAACTCCACATGGGTTGGACGCCGACGTCATGACAAGTGCTGCCGTCGTCCTTCTGGCCATCGCTCTCTGGTCAACCGCAGTTATACCCTCCGTTATGGGCTCTCTTGTTTTCCTGCTCGTGGCCGTCGTGTTCGCGGTGGCGCCGCCAGAGGTTGTGTTCTCGGGGTTTCATGCTGGCGCTATCTGGCTCGTTTTCGGGGGCGTGGTCATTGGCCTCGGAGTAAAAAGGTCCGGCTTGGACACCCGCTTAGTAAACTGTTTCCTGGCACGCATCCCGGCCACTTATCTAGGGGTGATTTATAGCATCTTTTTCGCCGCGTTCATGCTGGCGTGGATAGTGCCGTCAGCGTCTGCGCGGGTTGCGCTTCTCGTTCCAATTATGATCGCCTTGAGCGAGCGGCTCGGGTTCAAGAGAGGGTCAAAAGGCCAAACCGGCCTTGTGTTGGCGAGCGCCATGGGAACCATGACCCCAGCGTTTGGTATCCTGCCAGCGAATGTTCCTAATATGGCTTTGTTTGGCGCCATCGAGAGCATACACGGCATTCGCCTCACTTACGGTGAATATCTTTTGTTGAATTTTCCCGTTTTGGGCATTGGGGCTCTTATCCTCTACCCGCTGGTGATTGGTGTCCTCTTTAAAGACCAGGCCGAAGCGGCCGCCCCTCAAGAGGTGCCGCCTAGGTGGAGCATCAACGAGAGGAAGCTCCTGGCTATCCTTGTGACGGCTCTGGCGCTCTGGATAACGGACACTTGGCACGGTGTGTCACCCGCTTGGGTGGCGCTCGGCGCGGCTCTTTTGTGTCTCTTCCCAAAAATTGGTTTGCTTCAGCCCAAGACACTGGGTGCGGACATTGACCTTAGCCCGGTGATATTCTTGGCAGGTGTGATAGGGCTGGGCGCGGTGGCTACGCATTCTGGTCTGGGTGCTTTTATTGCTGAAAAGCTGCTTGCCGTTGTCGAACTGGAACCCGGGGCCGATCAATGGAATTATTCCCTGCTGGTGTTGGTTGGAAGCGTGATCGGGCTCATCACCACGATGCCTGCGCAACCGTCAATTATGATACCAATGGCGGAAGCCATGGCTTCAGCGTCTGGATGGTCGCTTATGAGCGCATTCATGGCACCGGTAGTTACCTGGTCAATGTTTCCGTTTTTTTACCAGGCGCCGCCCGTCGTTCTTGCTGTGGCACTGGGAGATCTCCGGATATCTTGGGTTATTAAAATGCTGCTAGCCTATATGGTGGTGAGCACAATTCTGCTGCTGCCGCTCCACTTCCTCTGGGGGCAGTATCTTGGTTTCTTTGTTGGGACCTAATCTAATTGCCGGCGCTAGGGCGGTCCTTGATCTCGGCTCGCCATCGGGCGAGGTTTGAGAGACGTTCCGGTGGTTCCAAGCCAGCTGCCGCGCCAAACTCCAGGCTAATAAAGGCGGTGATGTCGGCGACGGTGAACGTGTCTCCGGCGACAAAACCACTCTCAGAGCAGCGAGCTTCTAACATATCATGGAAAATGGTAATGCGTTTTTTCCCCCGTTCCGCCAATGCGGGGATTTGCTCAAAGTTAGATGTTCCAGTCAGGCCTCGACCCTTCATTCGATCAACAGTGTTCCTGAGCATCTCTGCAACAGCGAGGAAGCCATCCCACTCCATGCGGTGTTCCCACATTGCGATAACTGCTTTTTCTTGAGGGTTACGCCCCATCAAAGGCGGTTCCGGGTGGGCTTCTTCCAGATAACGGCAGCAGGCGATGGCCTCGCTAATACAAGTGCCGTCGTCGAGCTCAAGGACGGGTATCGTCGCCCAAGGATTGAGGGCCAGGAATTTCGATTCCAAATGTTGCCCTTTCATCGTATCGACAAGCACTTCCTCAACCGAAAGACCCTTTTCAGCCAAAAACATTCGGACTCGCTTAGGGCTTGGAGATGTTGGATTGGCATAAAATTTCATAGGGCCTAC
>CAXFCV010000233.1:0-7131 GCA_964000975.1 uncultured Rhodospirillaceae bacterium
GGTCTGAACGAGGAGGGTCATATTCAGCTTCATAATCAATCGGCGGAAGAGTTTCTTGAGCTAGACATTGATGCACTTATCGGCACCTCCATCGAGTCCGCCGTCCCCGCAATGGCAGAGATATTTCGGGCCTGCAAGATATCACCTCACCGGAACGCACAAGGTGAAGTTCGTCATGCCGGTGAGAAACGCCAAAAAACGCTGTTGGTCTCGGTCGCCGCAGAGAGGCTCAACCAAGAAATTATCGGGTTTGTTATCACCTTTGATGATGTGACTGAACTCCTCTCAGCTCAAAGAAAAGCGGCATGGGCCGACGTGGCCCGGCGAATCGCCCATGAGATCAAAAATCCATTGACTCCCATTCAGTTATCGGCTGAGCGCCTGCAGAGAAAGTACGCCAAAGAAATTACCTCAGACAAAGAGACCTTCAACATATGCACGGACACGATTGTCCGGCAGGTCGAGGACATTGGGCGCATGGTCGATGAATTTTCCGCATTTGCGCGGATGCCGCAGCCGCACATGAAAGTGGCCGATTTATCTGACTTATGCCGGCAAAGTGTCTTTCTCGAAAGGAATAGATATCCGGATATCCACTATGAGACTGTGTTACCCAAAGAAGCCGTGACCTTGTTCTGTGACCGACAGCAGATTAGCCAAGTTCTAACCAATTTGTTGAAAAATGCAGCCGAATCTGTCTCTTCTAATGTATCTGAAAATGGCACGATGGCGGAACAGGATAGAATTACCCTGACCCTCGAAGAGACTGATACAGAGTTGAAAGTTGTTATTGCCGATACCGGGACCGGGTTCGCCGAAGATTTATTGGACAGAGTGACGGAACCATACGTGACGACTCGCGATAGAGGGACCGGGCTAGGGCTGGCGATTGTCAAGAAGATAATGGAAGATCATTCGGGTGAACTCATTCTCGCCAATAAGGCGCCATCGGGCGCAACAGCTGAGTTGAAATTTTCCAGGACACTCACGCCTGAGAAGGCGGTTACTGAAGACAAAGAAAATGTAAATGCATCGACAACAGAAATGGTTATGAACTAATGGCTTACGATATTTTAATTGTCGATGATGAGGCGGATATACGTATGCTTACGGCGGGTATTTTGGAAGACGAGGGCTACCAAACCCGTGAGGCCAACGATAGTGTTACCGCTCTCGATGCCGTCGAGGCTCGGGAACCCAGTTTAGTCTTACTCGATATCTGGCTTGAGGGCAGCCCGTCCGACGGAATGGAGGTATTGGCACAAATTAGGGAGTCCCACCCCGCGGTTCCCGTTGTAATGATCAGCGGTCATGGAAACATCGAAACCGCTGTTTCTGCGATTAATATTGGCGCCTCGGACTTCATTGAGAAGCCATTTACCGCGGATCGTTTAATTCTTGTGGTTAAGCGCGCAATTGAAACGGCGAAATTACGCCGGGAAAATGAAGAACTACGTTTGCGAGCGGGAACCAATGACCAGCTTATTGGGAGCTCTTCAAACATTGCGCAGCTGAGACAATCCGTAGCCAAGGTTGCCCCAACAAACAGCCGCGTCCTGATAACTGGTCCTGCTGGATCTGGAAAAGACGTTATTGCACGGCTAATCCATGAGCAGTCAAATCGCTCGTCAGGGCCTTTCATTTCGTTGAACTGCGCGACTATGCAGCCCGAGGATTTTGAGATTAACCTATTTGGCCATGAAGCATCATCCGGCGGGGGGGCCCGAGAAATTGGAACTTTTGAACAAGCGCACATGGGGACCTTGTTTCTGGACGAAGTAGCTGATATGCCGCTTGAAACACAGGGTAAAATCGTGCGTGCCCTTCAAGAGCAGACATTCCAGAGAGTAGGAGGCGCGACCCGGGTTGAGGTCGACGTGCGCGTAATTGCCTCATCCAGCAAAGATTTGAGCAACGAAATGGCCGAGGGCCGGTTGCGGGAAGACCTGTTTTATCGGCTGAGCGTAGTTCCAGTTTCTGCGCCTCCCCTGAAGGACTGCCGTGAGGATATTCCCGCGCTTATCGCCCATTTTATGGAAAATATGGCCTTAACCAATGGACAAAATCCAAGAGTCTTCTCTGACGAGGCCTTGGCGGCCTTGCAGAGTTACGACTGGCCGGGAAATGTGCGAGAACTCCGGAACGTCATAGAACGCATCCTCATTATGGCTCCAGGTGACGACTCTACCCCCATCAGTTCCGACCTAGTTCCGAACGAAATAAGCCAGTTTGGCCCCAACTCACAAACTCTGCGAGATCAAATGGACTTTTTAGGGCTGTCTCTTCGAGAGGCTCGGGAAATTTTTGAGCGCGAATACTTGGAATCTCAAGTCTCCAGGTTTGGCGGAAATATCTCGCGAACTGCCGCATTTATCGGCATGGAACGCTCGGCCCTGCACCGGAAACTAAAGTCACTTGGTGTACAATCGGATGACCGAATTCGCGCGGCAAACGATTAGGCACCGTTGCCACGTCCGCCGCGCACCAGGAATTTAAATTATGAAAGTTATCGTATGCGGCGCGGGTCGGGTTGGATTTAATATCGCGAGATATTTATCCCAAGAAGGCAATGACGTAATCGTCGTCGATCAATCGGCAGAACTGACCAAAAAAATTGGCAATAGCCTGGATATTAAAGCGATAAACGGGTTCGCATCTGAACCCGCTGTCCTAGAACAGGCGGGTGCCCCAGATGCCGACATGTTGATCGCAGTCACGCAGTCTGATGAAGTAAACATGATAGCTTGTCAAATTGCCCACTCGCTATTTGACATTACAACTAAGATCGCGCGCGTTCGCAAACAAGGTTATTTAGATCCGAAATGGATGAATTTGTACACGCGGGAGAACATGCCCATTGATGTCATTATCTCGCCGGAGAGAGAGGTGGCTCGTGCCGTCTCTAGCAGGCTGCAGGTACCAGGCACGTTTGATATGATTTCGCTTGTCAATGATAAGGTGAAACTGGTCGGGGTCCGTTGCGACGAGGGCTGTCCCGTGGTCAATACACCCTTGCGCCAACTAACGCAGCTCTTTCCTGACCTTAATGTCACGATCGTTGGTGTCGCTCGACAAGAAGAGACCTTCATCCCCTCGGCCGATGATCAACTATTGGAAGGAGATGAGGTCTATGTCGTGGTCGACAGTGCCCACGTTCAGCGCACACTCTCCATCTTCGGTCACGAGGAGCCTGAAGCGAGGCGAATTGTGATCTTTGGCGGAGGGAGCATTGGTTTATTTTTAGCGCAGCAAATAGAGGCAGAACAACCATCTGTGAATATTAAGGTGATAGAAGCTGACAAATCACGGGCCGAGATAGTTGCACGCAATCTCAAAAGATCCGTGGTCCTCAACGGAGACATCCTTGACCCCGAAATCATGGAAGAAGCGAATGTCGCATCAGCTGAGGCCGTAATTGCGGTTACCAATGACGACCAGTCCAACATTCTAGCCTCCCTGCTCTCGAAAAGAGCCGGAAGCGGGCGTGCCATCACGCTCGTTAACAACACCACATTCGAACCGATTACACCGGCTCTTGGCATCGACGTCGTTGTAAGTCCACGAAATATTACGGTATCAACCATTCTTCAGCATGTGCGACGGGGCAGGATCGACTCCGTCCACACGTTGAGAGAGGGTTTTGGTGAAATCATCGAGGCGGAAGCTATTCAAACCACAAGTCTTGTGGGCACGCCACTTAGCGAGGCTGGTCTACCAGAAGGAGTTTTAGTTGGCGCAGTCGTAAGAGGCGAAGAGATATTGGTACCGAGAGGCAGTACTGTAGTGAACGTCAATGACCGTATTGTTCTTTTCGCCGCCGCTGACGCCGTGAAGCAGGTGGAACAAATGTTCTCCGTCCGGCTGGAGTATTTTTAAAAATGCCCCGTGCATCATATGTCAATGGACGCTATGTCCCGCATGTGCAGGCCATGGTGCACATCGAGGACCGCGGCTTTCAGTTTGCGGATGGCGTATACGAGGTAATTGGTGTCTTTGGGGGCTGTCTTATCGACGGCGAAGAGCATCTTGACCGATTAGAACGGTCGCTGAAAGAACTCCGAATGGACGCGCCGCTCGGGCGAACCAGCTTAATTCTTATTATGCAGGAAACCTTGCGCAGGAACCATGTTCAGAACGGAAAAATATATATCCAGATTTCCCGAGGGGTCGCAACGCGTGATCACCCGTTCCCTGCCGCCTCAGAAAGTTCCCTGGTTGTCACCGCATCGTCTGGATCCTGGCCCTCCTTATCAGAGGCCAAAACAGGAAGTGCCGTGGTTACGGGGCCCGATCTGCGCTGGCAAAGATGCGATATTAAATCTGTGTCGCTGTTGCCAAACTTATTAGCAAAGCAGACAGCTGTTGAGGCCGGGGCTGCGGAACTCTGGATGACGGATGATCATGGCCGTGTAACCGAGGGAACTGCATCCAATGCGTGGATCCTGACTTCAGACAACGAAATCATCACAAGGCAAACCGATGACGGGATCCTCGCCGGCATTACACGCAAAATCCTAATCCGTCTTATTAAGCGGGAAGGCTATAAATTGACCCTTCGTGCCTTTACCGTAGAGGAAGCTAAAGCTGCAAAAGAAGCTTTTTTCACAAGCGCGACATCCATCGTCAAACCAGTAACAAGTATCGATGGTAACAGCATTGGAAACGGTGTTCCAGGAGAAATCACCTGTCAGCTTATCGATTTATATTTTGACCACATGCATCAGACGCGGGACTATCATGGGCATTGAGCCCGTGCGCCCCAAAGCGATTATTTTCGACTGGGATGACACTCTCATCGATAACTGGCAAGCAATTCATGCCGCTCTCAATTTGACTTTGCATAGAATGGGGCACGAACGGTGGAGCTTCGAGAAGACTAAATCCAATGTCCGGCGCTCGATGCGGGACAGCTTCCCCGAGCTTTTTGGTGACAGGTGGGAGGAGGCAGCCGATATTTTCTTGTCGTCTATCCAATCCAATCACCTAAAGACCATTAACATATTAGATGGCGTACAGGAAATGCTGGCCTCCCTGAGATCTGCTGGCATTTTTCTCGGCATCGTCAGCAACAAAAATGGCCAGCTATTGCGGGAAGAAGTAAAATTCCTTGGATGGACAAAAAACTTTGGCGCAATCATTGGTGCAACTGATGCCGAGAGAGACAAACCAGATCCAGCGCCAATATATTTTTTATTGGCTGAGAGTGGGTTTTCATCTGGAGAAGACATCTGGTACGTGGGAGATGCGCCGTCTGATATGGAGTGCGCCCATCGGGCGGGGGTTTTGCCTGTTCAAATGGTTACACAACTGACCGATCCCAATCAGTTTCTCGAATTTCCGGCCCAGGTTTCGTTCAACAACGCTACTGAGCTTCAAAATTTCGTCTCGCTAATGTAAATGAAAGTAGCAAACCTTTTCATTCACGTGTAAACTCTTCGTGGGAAGGCTGATACAACAGCCTCCGCCAATAACAATACAGACGCAATAAGGGGATACCCAATGTCTGAAAAATCACAAAACGTCCAAGACGTCTTCTTAAACACTGTCCGTAAAAGTAAAAATCCCGTCACAGTCTTTCTTGTAAATGGTGTTAAACTGCAAGGTATTATCACGTGGTTCGATAATTTTTCAGTATTACTCCGCCGTGATGGTCACACGCAGCTTGTCTACAAGCACGCAATTTCAACGGTAATGCCATCAGGACCAATACAACTGTTCGAACCTGAGAAAGAAGAAGAAGCCTCGGCTGCTCCAGAACCGGAGTAAAATTGACCTGGAATTCTTCCGATAGTACCCGGCCCTTTACGGCCCGGGCAGTCGTTGTGCACCCTGAATTAAGGAGTGGCTCGCAGACGGGGAGGAGGGGTTCACTTGCCCGGCTGGAAGAGGCCGTCCGTCTGGCGGAGGCCATTGAGCTCGACATCTCCCATGCCGAGACGGTCTCTCTATCCCGAATCCGGCCGTCTGCGATGTTTGGAAAAGGCTCAGTGGAACGTATCGGCGCCCGCATTGCCCTACTTAATGCAGAAATTGCGATCATTGATTGGGCACTCTCACCTGTACAACAGCGCAACTTGGAACGGTCTTGGCACTGCAAAGTTCTCGATAGAACAGGCCTCATTCTCGAAATATTCGGTGCACGCGCACGGACCAAAGAAGGCGTTCTTCAAGTCGACCTGGCCGCCCTAAACTATCAACGTAGCCGTTTGGTGAGATCATGGACCCATCTGGAACGTCAACGAGGCGGGGTTGGATTTATGGGTGGCCCCGGCGAGACTCAAATCGAAGCAGACCGGCGACTTATCGGAGACCGTATCACCAAACTAAAACGCGAGTTGAGGGATGTCCGCAGAACCCGTGCCATTCACCGCGCCGCGCGGCAGAAAGTCCCATACCCAATCATCGCTCTTGTCGGCTACACCAATGCCGGAAAATCAACCCTGTTCAATATGCTCACTGATGCAAATGTGGTCTCCAAGGACCAACTTTTTGCCACCCTTGATCCTACTATGCGAGGCCTCAAGCTACCCTCCGGGCAAGAGGTAATCTTATCTGATACGGTGGGGTTCATTTCCGATCTACCCCACGAACTAGTGGAGGCGTTTCAGGCTACATTGGAAGAAGTCACGGAAGCCGATGTCCTGCTCCATGTCAGAGACATTGCAGACCCGGCATCGGAGGAACAGAAGTCCGATGTAATCAACGTTTTAGCCGACTTAGGGCTCTCTGTTGACGGTGACACAACGGTTATAGAGGTCAGAAACAAATCGGATTTATTGGATCAGGCCAGTCGGGAATTTCATGTTAATAGCGCCCACCGCAGCAACAATCGTGTCGTGCTTCTGTCCGCAGAATCAGGCGAGGGCGTCGATCAACTGGCGTTCAGCCTAGGTCAGGTCCTAGGTGCCGACTGGAGGACTGTGGAGATTGATATCCCCTGGAGCGACGGTAAAACACTCGCCTGGATTTATGAGCATGGTGAGATTATTGACCGGAACGATAGTGAGGAGAGCGTCAATCTCACTGTCCGCCTGCACCCAAGAGACGCTGCTCGTCTTGATAATGGGATAGTAAACTAGGAGCTAAGGCCGCCTTGACGGCGGCCTTATAGTTTTAACCAAAAACCAAATA
>CAXFCV010000234.1:0-3003 GCA_964000975.1 uncultured Rhodospirillaceae bacterium
ACGGCGCGCGTGACCGTAAAATATAAAGTTCGTTCAACCGCCCGATGGGAGGGCTCTACATGACCGATACGCTCAATCAAACGCCCCTTCACAGCTTAAATGTTGAACTCGGTGCGAAGATGGTGGATTTCGCTGGCTGGAGTATGCCAGTGCAGTATTCCGGGATCATCGAAGAACACACCCAGTGCCGGGAGAAAGCGGCTTTGTTTGATGTCTCTCATATGGGGCAGGTCGAGCTTCGGGGGAGTTATGCTGCCAAGGCTCTGGAAAAACTCGTGCCGAGCAACATTGATGGTATGAGGGAAGGGAGGGCGCGTTATACGCTGCTTACCAATGAGAATGGTGGGATCATGGATGACCTGATCGTCTCGAATGCGGGTGATCATTTATATTTGGTAGTCAATGCCGCCATGCGGGATCAGGATATTGGTCATTTGCGCGCGGCTCTCTCAGATGTTGACGTTGTGGAGCTGATCGATCGAGCTCTGGTCGCGGTGCAAGGCCCTAAGGCGGAGACTGTCGTTGCCGCCTTCGTGCCCGAGGCTCGGGATTTAGGTTTCATGGAAACAGTCATTTGCGATTGGGCGGGGATTTCTTGCCGCATCTCACGGCTCGGGTATACCGGCGAAGACGGATTTGAAATATCTCTGCCTGATAGCAGCGCCCAGGAGGTTGTTACTGCGTTGCTGGATCATCCGGATGTCCGGCCTGCGGGACTTGGCGCCAGGGACACGCTTCGGCTGGAGGCTGGACTTTGTCTCTATGGGAACGACATCGACGGCACGACTTCGCCGGTGGAAGCTAACCTTCCCTGGACCATTCAAAAACGCCGGCGGGAGGAGGGCGGCTTCCACGGCGCTGATCGCATTTTAGCCGAACTTGCCTCTGGACCATCCCGGAAACTGGTCGGCATCCTACCCGATGGCCGTGCCCCAGCCCGGCAGGGAACCGAAATTTGTACAAATGGCGGACAGAGCATTGGCGCCGTGACCAGTGGTGGCTTTGGCCCAACGACAGGGGGCCCAGTCTCAATGGGCTATGTTGACAGTAATTACGCCGAATCGGGGACGTCTGTGATTCTCAAAGTCCGTAACCGTGAGGTTATTGGAAAAATAGTTGAATTGCCGTTTGTCCCTCATAAGTATAAGCGTTAAGCCTTTCGAAATATTAGCCTCTTCAGAAGACTGCGCCTTTTGTTATTCGGCCTGGGCAGGGGTGGCTTGAAGTGGGTAGGTGTGTCGCGGATAATCTATGGTGTTACGCAACTTACAAATATTTTATGTCGTCCCGGTCGAGCCGGACGCAGTCTCTTAATGGATGAAATGCCATGACCCAAGAACGCCTCTCCCTTAATGAACTTGTCGACCGAGAAGCCTTTGTGCCTCGCCATATCGGGCCCAGGGAAGACCAGATGGCCGATATGCTTCAGCAGCTGAACGCTCCTAGTTTAGACGAACTTATAAATCGTTGCGTACCTAACTCGATCCGTATGGCGGGATCGCTCAATCTTCCTACGGCAAAAAGTGAACATGAAACGCTGTCGTATCTGCGGGAAATGGCGGGTCGTAATGAAGTATTCACCTCGATGATCGGCATGGGCTATCACGGGACCTACATGCCACCTGTTATTCTTCGCCGGGTTTTTGAGAACCCTGGTTGGTATACGGCCTATACACCTTATCAAGCGGAGGCAAGCCAGGGGCGCCTGGAGGCTTTGTTGAACTTTCAGCAAGTTGTGATGGATTTAACCGGGTTTGATTTGGCCAATGCCTCCCTTCTTGACGAAGCAACGGCAGCCGCCGAGGCCATGACCATGACCCGGCGCGTGTCAAAATCCAAAGCCAGTGGTTTTTTTGTAGATCAGGACACCCACCCGCAGACCGTTGATGTTATTAAAACCCGCGCCGAGGCGCTAGGGATCCGGGTCCATGTCGGTGATCCGTTTAAAGATCTTGTTGCAGAAGACGTTTTTGGCGCCTTGGTCTCTTATCCTGGTTCTTCTGGAGAAGTGCGCGACTTTACGGCAGTAGCGGCACGCTTGTCAGCCGCAAAAGCTTTGACTGTGGCGGCCACGGACCTGCTTGCCCTAACCATGTTGAAGCCGCCTGAAGAGTGGGGGGCTGATGTCGCCATAGGGTCCGCACAAAGGTTTGGCGTGCCCATGGGCTACGGCGGGCCTCACTCTGCTTTTTTTGCCACGCATGAAGCCTTCAAACGCACCATTCCCGGTCGCATTATTGGCGTGTCCGTCGACTCCGAGGGGCGCCGGGCGCTCCGCATGGCTTTACAAACCCGCGAGCAGCATATCCGACGCGATAAGGCAACCAGCAACATATGCACGGCACAGGCTCTGTTGGCGATTATCGCCGGTTTCTACGCGGTTTATCATGGCCCAAGAGGGCTTGCGCGTATTTCTGCCCGTGTTCACCGGCTGACGTCTATTTTAGCGGAGGGACTTAGGCGGTTGGATATGGACGTGGTGACGACCGGTTTTTTCGATACCCTGACCGTCAGGGTACCAGGACAAGCAGCACGCGTTCATGCCCGAGCGCTTGAACGCCGCATCAACCTCCGGATTGTGGACGGAGATCATGTGGGTATTTCCCTGGATGAAACGACCAGCCCAGCTGAGATCGAGACGGTGTGGCGGTGTTTCTCCTCTAAGTCCCGGGACATGCTCTCGTCTGCGCAGATTGACGGTGAGATCGAGGATGCCATTCCCGATTCCATGGTGCGGACCACGCCATATTTAACCCATCCGATTTTCAGCCATTATCACAGTGAGACGGAACTGTTGCGCTATATGCGAAAGCTTCAATCTATGGACATTGCGCTTGATCGTTCGATGATCCCGCTTGGATCTTGCACTATGAAGCTCAATGCCGCGTCCGAGATGATCCCATTGAGTTGGCCAGAGTTTGCCCACATGCATCCGTTTGCGCCATTGGATCAGGCGCAAGGCTACCAGCAACTCTTCGAAGAACTTGAGGAAATGCTTTGTGA
>CAXFCV010000235.1:0-3111 GCA_964000975.1 uncultured Rhodospirillaceae bacterium
CTTTCGGCAGTTTTACTGCAGGTTCCAGATGTCGTATTCGATAGACGTCGAGACATTCAGCTTCAACATTCGTCCCACCTGAGGCAACAAAATTTTCTGGCCTTATTCTGGGAGATCAAATTCGAGAATGGACATGTTGAAGTCATAGGAGACGTCTCCGTCCTCGTCGTCTTTGTATAAAACTCCGATAAATTCATCAGAAAGGTATACCTCAACGGATCCATCCGATTGCGGCCGATCCTTGAGGACAATATGTTGGTTTTCAAATTTTTCCCTGAGGTAACGCTGCACCCGCGCCAATTCTGTATCGTCCATAAACCAATCCTTGTTGCATCTTATCTAATTCGTTCGTTAATCGGTATCGCTGTCCTTGGCCTAATTAATAGACCCACGTCGCTGGACTCGGTAATTATCAGTCCGCGACCAGCAGAGTTGATGCATAGGTTTGACGTTTGTGCAGGTTTGCCTCAAACAACTCCCTGAATTCCGGCACAACCGAACCCTTTATTATATCACTCTCCTCCACGGCCCGACGCCAAGCGTCCAGTTTCGGAAACTCCTTCAAGAGGCCTGTCTTACATATTTCCTCGACCAGAGAAAAGCGATTTAGAAATGGGGCGTAAGCCGCATCGACGACACATAATGCCTCACCGTTAAAGAATGGGCCCTTATTGCCTCGCTCCTGCGTAAGAGCTTCTTCCAGCCGGGCCAGAGCTTTACGCGCACTATCCATGGCGGTTACTTGGTCATCCTTAGATTTAGCATAATTCACACCATTGATGGCTTTCGCAAAATCGGGCGTAAAGTCTGTCCAGGCACGGTTGCGCGCACGCTTGACGGGGTCTTCCGGGTGCAACCGAGGCGCTACGGTTTCGTCCAAGAATTCGGCGATGGCACTCGACTCAAATAAAATGTCGTCATCAACCCAAAGAACCGGCACTTTGCCGTGGGGTGAAATTTCAAGGAACCAGTCCGGTTTATCGTCTGCGGTAATGTGCGTTATTTTGAAATCAATCCCTTTCGCACGCAAAACAATCACGGCGCGCTGAACCCAAGGTCAGGTTTTGAAACTGATCAAATGGTATTTTTCTGCCATATGAGGTCTCCAAATGATATAATTTTTAACTCTAAATTGGGTAAATGCTGTCACAGGCCAGGACTGGGATCAAACATCTTTGCATAAACCGTTGAAATCAGAGTAAAAGAGGCATCATGAAGCAGGTTATGCAAAGTGCAAAGACGCGCAAATTATCCGTGCGCGACGTGCCCACACCAAAGGCGGCGGCAGGCGAACTCCTTGTGCGGACTCGCGCATCATTGATTTCCGCTGGAACCGAACGCATGGTAGTTCAATTCGCACGGAAATCTCTCGCCGCTAAGGCCAAGGACCGGCCCGATCTCGTGCAGAAAGTTTTGGCCAAGGTACGGACGGACGGCCTGAAGGCCACCGTGAATGCGGTCTTGTCGCGCCTGGATGAACCCCTGCCTCTCGGATATAGCGCTGCCGGCGTCGTCGTGGAGGTGGGTGCGGGTCTTGAGGGCACCTACCGGGTTGGAGACCGAGTGGCACTTGCTGGTGCAGGCCTTGCCAACCACGCCGAACTTAATGCCGTCCCACAGAATTTGGCCGCCCCGATTCCCCATGACGTGTCAGATCAAGACGCGTGCTACGGCACCCTGGCAGCCATCGCTCTTCACGCGGTCCGTAATCTAGATGCCAAAATCGGCGAGACCGTCGCAGTACTAGGACTGGGCCTGGTGGGCCAATTGGCAGCGCAGTTTTTAGCATTGTCAGGGGTCCGAGTGGCTGCCCTCGACTACGACCAGGATCGACTCGATCTCGCCAAAGATTTGGGAGCTGAGAGAATTATTAATCTGGCCGATGCGGATGCAGCAGGGCAAGCAATGGCCCTAACATCGGCGCGTGGATGTGACGGCATACTCATTGCAGCAGCCGCAGCAACCTCTGAGCCCTTTGAGATGGCGGCTGAGATCGCCCGAGACCGAGCCAAAGTCTGCCTCGTAGGCCTGAGCGGCACGGCATTCCCTTATGCGAAATTTATGAGGAAAGAACTATCGATCATTGTCTCCCGGTCCTACGGCCCTGGGCGCTACGACGAAGATTTTGAGACCCGCGGTATGAAGTATCCGGAGGGGTTCATACGCTGGACAGAAAAGGAAAATTTGACGGAAAGTGTTCGACTGATGTCTGCGGGCTTAGATCGGCGCCTAAATGTAGCAGGCCTTACCACACACAGCTTTGCCATTGAGAATGCAGACCAGGCGTATGCCCTCGTGATGGAGAAAACGGCCCCTCACATGGGTGTTATTCTGACATATTCCGATTCAAGGCACAGAGAAAATCCCGTCAATTTCCCTGTCCCCAGAGCGGCCTCAGACGCATGCGTGATCGGCCTGATCGGCGCGGGTCAGTTTGCCCGCTCTATTTTGCTTCCAGAACTAGGGCGCCAGCCTGATGTCACGCTTCATACTCTGGTATCGAAAGGTAGCGCATCGGTTTCTCACAGTGGGGACAAATTTGGGTTCGAACACACGAGCACGGATGCCGACAGCATCCTCACCAATCCAGCCATTAACGCAGTCATTATTGCCAGTCGCCATGATCAACATTCAGCCCAGGCCGTTGCCGCCCTGAACGCGGGCAAATCGGTGCTAGTTGAAAAACCCTTGGGTCTGAACAGGTCGGAAATCGAAGCGATCCAGTCGAGCCGGGCGGGTGCCACGGGATTTCTTCAAGTCGGCTTTAATCGGCGCTTCGCCCCGTTATCCATCGCAGCCAAACAAAAGTTATCTCCCCTAGAGGGACCGCGGTTCATGTCCTTCCGCATCAACGCAGGGGCTGTACCAGCGGGATCCTGGCTCCATAACATGGCCGAAGGTGGCGGGCGGATCATCGGCGAGATGTGCCATTTTATTGATCTCGCGCGGTATTTTGCGGGGTGCAACATCACATCCGTGATGGCAGACGCCCCCGTTTCTAAGACGGGGTCCTGTGATGACGTTACTGCAACACTTCGATTTACCGATGGCAGCCTCGCCACCATTGCCTATACCGCTCTGGGCGATGGGGCCTATCCAAAGGAAATGATC
>CAXFCV010000236.1:0-2329 GCA_964000975.1 uncultured Rhodospirillaceae bacterium
CCCCATTCATCTACACGATTTTCTAGGTTTCGGGCTTAGCATAAGCATGCGTATTCTCGGTGTATCAGCCTTCTATCATGATAGTGCGGCAGCTCTCGTCGATGGTGACCGAATTATCGCTGCCGCCCAGGAGGAGCGTTTTACTCGCAAGAAACACGACGCCCGTTTTCCGTCCAACGCCATAGGCTACTGCCTGCGCGAGGCCGGAGTTTCAATGGAGGACGTCGATTATGTGGCGTTTTATGACAAACCGTTCCTAAAATTCGAGCGACTGCTGGAGACCTATTTGGCTTTCGCGCCAAAGGGCTTCAAATCCTTCCAGATGGCAATGCCCATTTGGTTGAAGGAAAAACTATTCCAGAAGGACCTACTACGTAAAGAATTGCATAAATATGACGAGACCTTTGATTGGCAAAATAAGCTGTTATTTGCCGAGCATCACCAAAGTCACGCTGCCAGCGCATTTTATCCATCGCCGTTTCACGACGCTGTCGTGCTGACTATGGACGGGGTTGGGGAATGGGCAACCACATCGGTCGCGATGGGTTCTGGTAATTTGCTTGAAATGGACCGGGAGATCCATTTCCCCCATTCCCTCGGTCTGCTTTACTCGGCCTTTACCTACTACACGGGATTTAAGGTAAATTCAGGCGAATACAAAGTGATGGGCTTAGCGCCGTATGGCGAGCCGAAATACGCGCAAACTATACTCGACAACCTCATCGATGTTAAATCTGACGGATCCTTCCGCATGGATCAGTCGTATTTTAACTACTGTACAGGTCTCACGATGACAAACCGCAGGTTCGATCGTCTGTTCGACGGCCCGCCGCGTAACCCTGAAGAACAACTCGCCCAAAAACATATGGATTTGGCAGCGTCCGTTCAGGTGGTAACCGAAGAAGTCATTTTGCGTATGACGCGGGCACTCGCACGGGAAACAGGCCAAAAAAACCTTTGTTTAGCCGGCGGTGTGGCACTGAATTGCGTGGGCAACGGCAAGGTGCTTCGCGACGGGGCATTCGAGAATATCTGGGTACAGCCAGCGGCGGGTGACTCGGGAGGCGCCCTTGGCGCGGCACTTACCGCCCATTACCATCATCTGGGCCATAAACGGACAGCCAACGGAAAAACCGATGCCATGCGCGGGGCTTACCTCGGCCCGGGGTATACCCAGGAAGACACTGAACAGCGGCTGAGGGTCGCCGGTGCTGTTTATTCAGTATTGTCGGATAACGATGTTATCGAACAGACGGCCCAAGCGCTGGCGGACTCAAAAGCCGTTGCCTGGATGCAAGGGCGGATGGAGTTTGGACCTCGCGCGCTAGGTGGACGGTCTTTTCTGGGAGATCCGCGCTCCCCGTCTATGCAAAGGACCCTCAACCTGAAAGTAAAATATCGCGAGAGCTTTAGACCCTTTGCCCCTTCAGTGCGAAGCGAAGACGTGGCGGACTGGTTCGAACTGAACGGCGATAGCCCGTATATGCTGATGGTTGCTGACGTGAAGAAAGATAAACGCCGCGTCATGACTGACGCGGAGCAAGCTCTGTTCGGCATAGATAAGCTGAACGTTCCGCGATCAGAAATTCCAGCGGTAACCCATGTCGACTATTCGGCACGCATCCAAACCGTGCATGAGGATACCAATCCGCGTTATCATGCTTTGATTTCCAAGTTTAAAGATCTGACGGGTTGTCCCGTGCTGGTGAACACGTCCTTCAATGTGCGTGGTGAGCCCATTGTGTGCACGCCAGAGGACGCTTTCCGTTGCTTCATGGGCACCGAGGCAGAGGTTTTGGTAGTCGGCAATTGCTTCCTACGGAAGGAAGATCAGGATCCTGCGTTGAAGCTGAACTACGAAGACGCTTTCGATCTAGACTAAAACCTGACATTGCACGTCCAACTTTCAAAAAACTCACAACCGAAATCTAAACAAAAAAATAATTAAACGTGCCTCTGCACAGCAGCTTCCCGTCGCTGAGCCTGGAGGAGGTTTTGGGGACCATCCCAAAGGACAGACACTCCCCCCACTTCGAGGTTTACCTTCCAACTGGTTTCATGAACACTACTTCCTGAGCAACTGGAGCGGTGGCATGAGCACGCAGGACGAAGTTCTTAAATTAGAAGTAGATGACGCGCGGGATGCCGCCGTGATCGAAGCGGGTTTTCTGCCCGGATGGATCGGCGAGGGGGGTCTGCGCCCAGAACCACTTCAAGATTTTCAATCACACTGTTGGCGGTGGAAAGACGGCAAAGCGCTCTTGCAAGAGGCCGCCGCCTATATCAACCCGGCAAAATCGGAACGACGGAATATCAGAATGGCCAACCC
>CAXFCV010000237.1:0-1776 GCA_964000975.1 uncultured Rhodospirillaceae bacterium
GGCAGCCGATAGAGTTCCTCGGTAAACTGCTCCTCCGTTTCCGGGGGATGGAGGAGGCTATCCGTTAGCCAATAATCCATTGCCTCGAGGCCCGTCGTGGCACAGTCGTGGAAGCTCACTTGGACCGGAGCAGGGCAGAACGCTGCTGTCTCGACCCGGTTTAAGTTAAACCGACCGGCAAGATAGACGGCGATATCAATACCATCCTCCGATATTTGACGGGCGAGTTGCGCATCGCTCCACGCGGACGTGTCTCGCCAATGGTCCGTAATTTCTTGAAAAACCACGGTTTTCTGATCCGGTGCTTCTACATTCGCGTACAAGGTAACCTCCACGACATTTTTGTCGTGATGCCTCAAAAGAGGCATTAGATTGTTGCCGACGGGATGGTCGTGAAAATCTGAACTAATATAGCCAATGCGGAGTTTGCGGTCCTTGGTGTATTCAACTCGGCCCGTGCTTTTGCCTGGGCCACAATGTCTATTATGCCGCTTGGCCAATTCCACGTGTAACTTGAAGAGAGCACGCGTGTCCCAAGACGGTGAATTGAGGACTGCGATTTTGAGATTTCGCTGAGCCAGTGTAGCCTGTGGGTCTCTCTCAAGAGCCGTCTGAAAACTTTTGATAGCACCGCCTACGTCGCCAATCAGTTGCTGAAGAACTCCGTAATTATTTAGGAGATCAGGTCGCTGCGGCGCGATGTCTACTGATTTGCTCAGGGCCCGGTGGGCCTCTGTCAGCCTACCTTGCTTTAGAAATGCCTGGCCGAGATTGCTGTGCGCTTCGGCGCTCTCAGGCTCAAGCTCAATCGCGCGTCGGGAGATCTCCTCGGCAGCGGTGTATTTTTGCAAAATGAGAAGGGAGTTGCTCAGATTTACGAGCACACCATAAAAATTAGGATCAAGGCCTAGCGCACTGTAGTATGAAGTGACAGCGGCTTCGGTATCCCCGAAACTGTGATATATGTCTCCCAGGGTGAAATGATGACGGGCTGAGTTGGGTGCGATTTGCGTGGCCCTCAAAAGCATCCGACGTGCGTGTTCATGGTTACCCGTCATGTGAGCGAGGCGGCCCAAAACGGCTATCGCATCAGCATTTTCGCGCTCTTGACTGAGGACCTGACGGCAGAGAGTTTCCGAGGCACCCAGTTTGCCGTCAATGAGAAACGCCTCAGCTGCAGAGATCATCTCTTCACAAGTTTCATAAGTCGCGTGTGGACCGCTCCGATGGAGAGCCATACTTTTCTCCGTTCTGGTGCGAAAAATATAGGTAATGCTCCTACACGCAGGTTAAGGAGCCCTTAAAAACAGGGCAGCACCAGGGATGATCCGGGCTTGAACCCATTGAACGTCGGCGTATATTCGAGTTGGAAAAAGACGCTACTAGACCATGAGAGATCGCTCAGCATGCCTGCCGCCGTAGAGTCCGTTTTTGACATGGCTTTCTGGTTCTGTGACCGGGCCCTAAACGATAATGAGTACCTTCAACCTGGGAAGCTGCAGAGCCTTTTATATCTCTCGCAAGCCTATTACGCCACGGCCTATAACGGCAAAAAACTTGTTCCAGCGATTTTTGTCGCAGATGAAACTGGACCCCTGGAGCCCTCTGTCTACCGAGCCTGGACTGAGGGACGGCCGAGATTTGAAGGCGCAAATCAGGTATCTGAGGAAGCGTCGGCGTTCGGGGATAGCATTTGGCGTCGGTTCGGGCATCACTCTGCTGAGTATCTCACCAAAATCTGTATGAAGTCTCCGCCCTATTTGTCTGCCATCAAAC
>CAXFCV010000238.1:0-4375 GCA_964000975.1 uncultured Rhodospirillaceae bacterium
GATCCCCCAAATCATATACAGGAAGGGCATCTCTAAATACCTCACCGATTTGATCGAGGCCGGTGACAGGCTCCACTGCACAGTCCAAGTTCAGCTGTCGGTTGATATGATCAATGCGGTTCGGGTCGTCTATCATGTAAAACGGCGTGAGGTTTGCTCGGTGGTCTCTCCAGGATTTGAGGGTGATTTCTGCACCAATGCCGCCAGGATCCCCCATGGTTATGGCAACAGGGGCGGTTTGATCAGTCATTTTCTTATGTCTACGAACGCAGATTGACGGAGATCTCTGAGGAGCCGTCGGGATACTAATTCAGCTCTTTGTTCCGACAAAGACATCGCGATACTCTGTCGAATACTTTTCTCATTCATTCCAGATTTCCGACTACATACCATAATCACCACAAACCCGCCCGCGGTTCTGATCGGAGCACTTGCCTGATTGATCTCAAGTTCTTGGGCCAGCTGTCTGAGATTTGGCGCGATGGAGGACAATTTTACATTTGAAATTCTGCCGGAACCGCGGAGCCCAGTTTCTTTTCCAAAATTTTCCATATCTTGACAATTTTGTGCCGTTGCCGTTGCAGAGCGTGCGAGATTGAGTTTGCTCTGAACAGCCGAGCTTTGTGCGTCGGGCTCAAGCGGCAAAAAGATTTGTTGTAGGCTAACGACCGCATCGCCTTTGGGAAGCCCCCTGGCGATCCGTTTATTTTGTAATTGGAGAAGATAATACCCATCGGCTCCTTTGGCTGGTTCCGATAATTCCCCACGGTTCAGCTTCCCGACCACATCAGCCAATGCTGGGTCCAGCTGGTCTTGACGGACCCATCCCAGACTGCCACCCCGTGCAGCGGAAGCACTCTGCGAAAAGGATCTGGCAAGATTGGCAAAGCGTGCTCCTTGACGGATTTGTCTCTTTATGCGTTCGGCAAGTTTTTTCACACCAGTTGCCGTTTCGGCCGCATCAAAGGGGATATAAATTTCAGCGACCAAATATTCCGGTTTTCCCTTATTTGCCCGTATTAAGCTAATCTGTTGATCAATGCTCTCCGGATCGATCAGCCCCGATTTTGATGCCTCAGTTCGTATAATTTGGTTCCAGGCGAGTTCCGACTCCAGTTGTCGCTCATACGAAAAAATGTCGATTTTATTTTGCCTCAATTGACGGATTAGGCCACCTTTAGGCAACTTATTACGTTTTTCGACGCTCTCAATGGCGGTGGCTATTCGCTGCCGGGATACTGTGATTTTTCTCTGTTTGGCCTCTTGAAGCTTAAGGCGTTCATTTATCAAGCCGGTTAAGGCCTGCCGCTTCAGCCGCTGATAGCTTGCTTGATTGTTGGGCAAACCAGAGGAGAAAATGACAAATCGTATTCGGGAATTCAAATCAAAGTGAGAGATGACATCGTCATTCACGACTGCTGCAATGCCCTGGGACCCCTGACTCCATGCCGACTGTACCGGCAATAGAACCGGCAGTACCAGGAATATAATGAATTTTCCTAGCGTGATGTTACGAAACTTAAAAACGCTTTGGGGCATTTCGGAGATACACCTGTTTCGAGATGTTGAATACGGTGAACTCATAAACCGGTCTGGGTAGTGCCGGTTTGAACATCACCCAATGTTTTAAAAGATAAACTGAATAAAACCGAGTTGTTCGGTTTTACATCTCGGTCTTCAAAGAATTCTCTCTGCAATGTTGTACTAAATGTGAAGCATTCACACTCATATCTTAGGTTTAGAGCGATATTACGCAGATCTCCAGAGTTCTCGAGATTGTATCGCCCTGAAAAACTACTTTTCCAATATCTGTTGATTTGCCCCACTAAACTTCCTGAAACTTCCTCACGCCCGCCAAATTCCAGCCCCTGCTGGCGTTTAAAAAATACGTAGTCGGATTTGACCTTGAGAGCCGGAGGTCCTGCCACAAAAGATATCTCGTTCCGCCTTGGGGAGAGGTCGTCCTTATCAAGTCGAGTCCGGTAAGAAAAATCAATAAGTGCGCCCGGGGATATGTTAACCCGGCTGACAATATCCGAGAAATTATCCTCCAGTCCCGAACCTTCACCAAAAGTGTCGTCATCCCGGACCCTGTAACTTTGACCAACGAAAAATGAACTGTTCCCACGGGATCTTCCGGCCGCTGCCCATTTTACGCCATAACTGAATCTTGGACCGCCCTCGACCCTATCGAGACCAGTGAATCTTGAGGGGTTGAACAGATTCGTGTCATCAAGCTCCAGATCCATGCTGTCTTCATTTGGTATGGAACTCGGATTGCCCCCGTTTGGGCTAATCGTGGCGGAGGCGACAGGCTCCAGCGTTTGCGTGATCCGACCGTCTGTTCGAGCAAGTGGAAAACGCCAATTTACAGAGGCTTCGGGATATATACGCCCGGCGATGCCGCTGTCTGTGCCGCCCCGCCCTGAAAGTGGTAAATTTGTGGCATGGTACATGTCCCCGCGAAGAGACAGGGTGAAATCCATAACCTCCCCGAGGCTGCCGATCCTGGGAAGGTGCCAGCCACCTGCCATCGATAGCCTCTTGGTATCGTGACCCTCCGGTCTGGTGAGGGCAAAAGCGTTCAAGTCAATTGAGGTGGTGGCACCAAAGCGCCCGGGCTTGCTGATATGACTAAAATCAATCATTGGGAGAACAATTGGCGTATTGCCCGCCGAGTCGGTGTCTTGCAGACCTTGATAGAGATAAGAGTCGATGGACAAATAGTCTCTACCCCGAAACGCCTCGGCGAACGCTCTGCTCGTCATGGTCTTGGGGGATGCAATGCCGTACCTTTTTTGGTAGGTATCGTCGCTGGCCTGCTTTAAATCAAAGCCGCCCCGCCATGTATCATCGATGTCCCTGCGGTAAACCGTATCAATATGTCCTATGACATCGGAATTCGAATCATATGTGACGCTGCCCTTAACATCCATTTTACTCGTGGTGGTCAGATTTCGAAATTCGCCGGCCAGATGCAGTCCTTCCTTTGAGGTGATTGTCGGGATCAACGTGATGTCTCGGTTGGGTGCGATATTCCAGAAGAAGGGAGTGGTGAGGGTTGTGCCCAGAGCCGTCGATCCGCCGGCGCTCGGAACCAGGAATCCCGTCTTACGTTTTACTGTGGGGTCGGGATGGGAGAAGTAGGGGGTGTAAGCGACCGGCACACCAGAAATTTCCAGAAATGCGTCCGAATATTCGATAACTCTCTCTTTTTGATCGTGGACAATTTTTCGCGCTTTCAGTTGCCATAAGGGATCTCCGCCAGGCACCTCAGCGCAGGACTCACAGGGCGAATAGACGGCGTTCCGCATCTCCGTTCGATTGCCGGCGGAACGGCGTGCCCCCGTCGCGGCAATACGCGCGTTGTCGGCGAGCCTAATCCGAAGACCGCTGATGATACCATCTTTGAGATCTCCGCTTAGTTCCATAAAGTTGGCGAATAGCACATCTCCGCTTGGCTCCAGTAAGCTGATATTTCCGGACGCTGTTACGATGTTATTTTTTTGGCTATAGGATACGTTATCAGCCAGAAGCACCCGGTCACCCTGGGAAACTTCAACACGGCCGGCAGCCGTGATGATGCCCAAGTCCCTATCTCGGGTGACTTCATCAGCCGAGAACAGTAGAGGTAGGTCAGTGGATGGACGCGTTTGGGCACCCGCGGGTACAGCCAATACCAAAAATATAATGAATCCCAATAACTTATGCAAAATACTGTTCATGGCCGCTAACCATCTTCGAGATGGAACACCATTGCAAGCCCCAAAAGAGCACTGACCCCAGATGGTGTCCAAGCTGCTAGAACTACAGGGATACTCTCGCGAAGACCGAGGGCGGATACAACGTCGGAAAAGAAAAACAACAAAAATCCGGACATAATACCCCCAACTATAAGATAGCTAGTGCTGGACCTTTGGGACTGTTTTAACGTGAAGGTTGCAGCAATCAGCACCATGGCGCACAGAAGCAGAGGCGCCGCCAAAAGCGAATGCCAATAAAGGCGGTGGCGCAGAGCGGAAAAGCCGGCTTTGTCGAGATTCTCGATAAAATCCGGTAGATCCCAAAATGATAGCGTTTCGGGGGCTGCAAACGTCTCATTGATGTTGTTTAGAGTAATATCTGTTTCCAGCCAAAACTCTGACCGTTGTTCTGGAAGTTCCTTCTCACGTTCGTGAATCCAGACATTTTTCATGTGCCAAAACCCATCCTCAAGTTCTGCCGTTTCGGCACTGATCCTCTGGCGGTATTGATCCGCGCCCTCGTAAACGAAAATGGTGACATCTTTGAGTTGGATGGCCGCATTCAACAGGGTGAGCCTAGTAGCGTGAATGACGCTCTGATTTTCTGCATTGGCTTGGCGAAGCCAGAGACC